>JANMEI010000238.1:0-10706 GCA_031376865.1 Acidimicrobiia bacterium
TGTTGGACTCGGGCGAGTCGCTCGTCTTGCGAATCAGCCCGGTTCATGAGCAATCGGTTGAGTCTGGCAAGTTGAGTGTGCACAACCCGTGCTTGTCGGGCGGCACGCTCGAGATCTTCCTTGAACCACAGCAACCGGCACCCTACGTATGCGTAGTTGGTGATACACCGGTGGCTCGAGCGCTGGTTCTATTCGGGCCAACGTTGGGTTATGAGGTCAGCTCCTATCGCGGGAGCATTCCGGAAGATGCAGCTGCAGTGGTGATTGCATCGCACGGGCGAGACGAAACCGAACCGTTGGCAGCAGCGCTCCGCGCATTGGTGCCGTATGTTGGCTTAGTAGCTAGTCGAAAGCGCGGCGAAGCCGTTCTTGGTTCAATCGACGTATGCGGGTCAATGAAGGCGCGGGTACACACGCCCGCTGGATTAGATATCGGGGCTCGAACCCCGCAAGAAATTGCCCTTTCGATCCTGGCCGACATTGTGGCTTCTCGACCTCGACCATCGGGGCGAACGGTGGGGGAAGAGGTGGGTTCTACTTCCAAGTTGGCAACGGGAGTAGATCCTGTGTGCAACATGACCGTCGTGGCCATAGAGTCGTCGTTGCATCTTGATCACGACGGCACTCGGGTCTGGTTCTGTGGCAGTGGGTGTTTGCGAGCATTTGCAAATGATCCGGGTGCTTATCAAACCGTTCAATCGTGAGTAGCCACGGCGACCTGTCCATCGAAGCGCTTGTGCCGGACACTGCTGTCCTCACAAAACGCCTCGATGAAGCTGGCTACCTCACCGACCTTGGGTTAGCTACGGCGCTGTTCTGCGCGGTCCGTCTGCCGCAGCCGTTGCTGCTGGAAGGCGAGGCTGGTGTGGGCAAAACCGAGGCCGCCAAAACCTTGGCGGCGGTGCTGGATACCCCGCTTATTCGGTTGCAGTGCTTTGAAGGAATCACCGCGTCGGAAGCGTTGTATGAGTGGAACTATCAGCGTCAATTGTTGGCCATTCGCGTGGCTGAAGCAGGCGGTAGCGAAGCGGCCCGAACCGAAGACAGCTTGTTCACCGCGGACTATCTGGTCGAGCGGCCATTGCTTCGGGCATTGCGTCACCCAGGTCCTCGTCCCGCAGTGTTACTGATCGACGAAGTTGACCGTGCTGACGATGAGTTTGAAGCGTTTTTGTTCGAGATGCTGGCCGAGTCCACGGTCACCATTCCGGAGTTAGGCACGGTCTCAGCTAGCCATCCGCCGATTGTGATCCTGACTTCCAACCGCACACGCGATTTGCACGACGCGTTGAAGCGGCGATGTCTTTATCACTGGATTGACTATCCGCCGGTGGCTCGGGCGACTGCCATCATTCGTCACCGTGTCCCGGCCGCTCGATCTGCGTTGGCCGATCAGGTGTCTGGTGCGGTCTCTCGGTTGCGTTCCCTCGACGTGCAGAAGCCGCCGGGTATTGCCGAAGCGATTGGGTGGGTCTCGGCACTGCAAGCGTTGGGTATCGAAACGCTGACACCAGAGACAGCTCAGTTGACGTTGGGATCCATCCTCAAGTACCGCGAGGATGTCGACGCAGCGCAGCAGCGTGGGCTCGATTGGGTAGTTTCCGGAGGGTCGAGTGGCGAGCGTAGCGAGTCCGAAGGGCTCGAACGCAATCGGTCTGGGGCTGCGAGCGCGTGACCGACTCGGCGTCCAGCGCGTTCGCCGTGATTCAAGAGATCGACGTTGCTGAAGTGGCGGGTCGTTTCGCTGGATTGCTTCACGACGCAGGCATGCCGGTGACCCCAACCTCGGCGGGCCGGTTCGCCAGCTCCATTTCATTGGCACATCCTGAACGAGTGCAGCATCTGTACTGGCTGGCCCGGGTGACGTTGTTGCACGACCGGGCCCATCTCGACGCATTCAACCGGGTATTTGACTCGGTGTTTCGAGGGGTGTTCGACCCCAACGACGTGTCACGAAATCCCAACGTACCCGTCGTGTCTCGCAAGGCGAGTAACGGCAAGCCGCCAACCTCGAAGCCCGTTGAGTCAGCCGCTGGGGGCGGGGGAGCAGCACCACGAGAAGGGATGCCCGGTGCTGGCGGGTCGGGCCCCGAGGGTGATGAAGGGGAGTCCATCCTGGCTGCTGCGAGTGACGAGGAACGGTTGCGTGCCCAGCCATTTGGTACGTGTACTGAGGAAGAGCTGCATCAGCTGACCCAGTTGATTGGTGAGATGAAGCTCGATCCGCCGCAACGGATGAGTAGGCGCACCCGACAGCACCCTTCAGGACGAGAGGTCGATTTGCGGGCGACTTTACGAGCGGCGCAACGGACTGGGGGTGATCCGGCACGGCCACTTCGTCGGAAGCGACGCCCCAGGCCGCGTCGGGTCGTGCTGATTGCCGATGTGTCGGGTTCTATGGAGTCATACGGTCGGGCGTATCTGTATTTGTTGCACGGCGCGGTCCGTGCCATCAACGCCGAGGCGTTTGTATTTGCCACCCAGTTGCACCGGTTGACTCGGTCGCTGGCGGTAAGTCATCCCGAGCAGGCGTTGCGACGGGCGATGCGACAGGCGCCCGATTGGTCTGGCGGGACGCGTATTGGCGAGGCGTTGAAGGCGTTCAACGATTTACATGCGCGCAGAGGAATTGGGCGAGGTGCCATCATCGTCATTGTGTCCGACGGCTGGGAAGGCGGCGACGTCAGTCTGTTGGCTCAAGAGATGGAACGGTTGTCGCGGCTGGCCTATCGAATTGTGTGGGTGAACCCGCGTAAACAACGCGAGGACTACGAGCCGTTAGTGGGCGGGATGGCGGCGGCTCTTCCCTGGGTCGACCAATTCGTCAGCGGCCATTCAGTCAACGCATTGACCGAAGTGATCCATCTGATCGCAGCTGCCTAGTGAACAGGACGAGCAGAGTTGCGTACGTACTTTCTCAGATTCAGGTACACATCAAGGAGACCAGTTCATATAGTTTGACGATGGTGACGCGAACAACCATCGAGCTAAATCAGGACCAGATGGCCGAAGCGCAGCGCGTTCTGGGCACCAAGGGGATCAAGGACACCATCGAAGCCGCTTTGGATAGCGTGATTCGCCGTTCGAAACGTGACGCCTTTTTGCAGCAGGTCGTCAACGGCGATGGTCTCGACTTGGGGCCAGAGTTTCTCGCTCTAGCGCGTCGAACAATTCCGTGAACTAATTTGCCGACGTCATAGCTTGGCATCATTATCGAAACCAGCTGTCCAGGCTCGATGGGTCGAACTTCTCTCGAACGACGAAGTATGGATATGTGATCAAGTGGCGATGGAAGTGGTCTACAGCGCACGCAATGCGGCTGACTACGACCGGACCGCAGGAAATCTCGACGGCTTTCGTGTTGCGCTCATCACCCCAGAAGTGTTCAAGCGGGCACGAGCAATTCAAGCCGCACTCGCTCATGCGGGTGGGATGCACCATCGAAGCGTGACGATCGCTGATTTGGTCATCGCTTCCGCAGCAGAAGCTGCCGGATTAACGGTGCTGCACTACGACGAGGATTACGACCGCATCGCTGCCATCACGAACCAGCCAACCGAATGGATTGCCCCCCGAGGCTCGCTGTAACACCGCCTGTATCGTCAGGACAAACTCCCAACCGTGGACGCTTGCGAATCGCTCAGGGTGACGGGCTACTCGCCCTTCCAGACCGGTGGGCGCTTTTCGATGAAGGCGAGCGGTCCTTCTTGAAAGTCGGCGCTGCGAACGACCTTGCCCATTTCCGAGTTGGTGACCGCCCACGCCGCGTCGTCGGGTGCACCTGCGCCTTCCAGCAGCACTTTGCGTGAGGCGCGGACGGCAAGGGGAGCGTTGACCGTAATGCGTGCCGCCAATGCTTGTGCAGCCGCGACCGCTTGTCCGGGCTCGCACAATACGTTGACCAAGCCGAAATGATAAGCGCGCTCAGCACTGATGGGTTCGCCGGTGAGTGCAAGCTCCATTGCCACATTGCGGGGAAGGACACGCGGCAATCGGAAGAGGCCACCGGCCGCAGCAATCAACGATCGCTTCACTTCCGGAATGCCAAACGCAGCAGCCGACGATGCCACGATCAAATCACATGACAATGCGATCTCGGTTCCGCCAGCCAATGCCGGCCCGTCACACGCTGCGATAATGGGCTTCGTCCGCTCACGAGTAACGATGCCACCGAAGCCGCCCTTAGCGGTACTGATCGCGGCAGCCTGTCCGGATGCGACAGCTTTGAGATCTGCACCCGCACAGAACACGGTGCCACGACCAGTGAGAATAGCTACCCACACATTCGGGTCTGCTTCCACTTGATCGATAGCAGCCTCGATTCCCGAAGCAACGTTGGCGTTGACCGCGTTGCGCGCCTCGGGACGATTGATGGAGATAAGCGCAATGTTGCCGTGAACTTCGTAGTCGACCATGAGGTCGACGTTACCTCGGTCGTGTTCCTGCGTATCAGAACAACGAACGGATGTGAACAGCGACAATTATCTAGGGGCCTTGGCAGGTAACGATCAAGTCGTTCACCCGCGACGGCTCTAAGCTCATTAAACCGCCTACTGGAGGGTCACGATGGCCACGGAAGTGGTGGTGTCCAGTACCAAAGCCGGGTATTCACCCGGTCGGCTTCTTGCCCGTAGCTCCATCGAGTGCCCAATTTTTGTGCAGACATGCACAAAAATCGGGCAGTCGATTGTTTGTTCTGCTTGGCATCAACCTGCAACCGACCGGCGCTCGTCGCTATCGAGGCACAATCGTCAAGGGCGGATTGGAAGCATTGAAGGACCTTCAAGCCAACCAACAAGTCGCCTCCGAATGCGGGCGCTACTCCAACGGAGGGAGAGGCGGCACTTCGAACTGCTCCAGCGAAGTGTGCTCAACCGGTGCTAGCGGAGGAACCTCAAACTCAGTTGGTGCAGCTACCTCAACAACCGGAGCTACCTCAACAACCGGGGTCACTTCTGCTACCGGTGGCGCTACGACCGGTGCACTAACTACTGGAGCTGCGGCTGGCTTTGGGGCCCGTGGAGGCGGGGGCGGTGGTAGGGCCTTCGATGATCGAGGGGGTGGTGGAATCGCAATCCCGAGCAACTTCAACAGCGCAGGAATGCGGTTGGATGCCTGAGCCGCAGAAGCAAGAAACGCCTCGTTGGTCTTGCTCGGTAAACCAGCAGGGTTGACATCACGACGGAACGGCGAATCAGCCGCTGCTTCAACCAGTGCCAACCAACGATCGGCTGGCGTCTCGGCTGACAACTCTTTGTTGGTGGCGTCGACCAACTTGGCAGTCAACTCTGGACTGAGCTTCGCGGCAGGATCTGGAACTCGACCAGCGAGGCGAACACCACGAACCAACTTGCCATCGGTGAGCGATGCTTCGATGTCGGCCAGCCACGACGACCGTTGTCCTTCGACACGCTCATTCAAACGCTCACGCAACTTGGCTGCGGTCTCGCGAGATGCATCGTCACGAGCAACGCCATCAGCTTGCGATACCACCTGACGGAGGTCACGCATCGAGATGTCGCTTGCTTCAAGCGTGGCCTGCGCGCGGTCGAGCCAGTCGGCCTGCTTCACCTGCGGCAACAATCGATCAGCCATAGCCAACAATGGACCCGACGGAACTTCCGTCCCTCCTGCTGCTTTCAACTGAGCGTTTTGATCGATGATCGCCTGTCGAACGGCGGGAATGCCGCCTCGGAACAACTGCTCTGCAACGGGACGTTCTTCAACCGGCAAGACGTCGATGAGTGCATCGCGATGGATTCGCTTGATGGTAAGACGCTTCTGGGTGTCGGCTCCGGGACGGCCGGGACGTTCTGGACGCGCCGGTCGGTCCGACCGAATCGGCCGATCGGGTCGTGGAGGGCGCTCAGCACGTTCTGGACGGGGACCGCGAGCGGCTCCTTCAGGACGAGGGCCACGATCTGGGCGAGGACCGCGATCAGGACGAGGACCACGGTCACCATCTGGACGTGGGCGGCGTTCGCCGCCACCATCACGGCCACCACGTCCGCGGCTGCCTTCGGCGTACTGCACATTGACAGTTGGGTAGTCGGGCTCGGGTTTACCGACGAGTTGAACGGTTTCGGGACGGGCCTTGGCCGACTTTGGAGGGATAACCGACAAAATGGCCACCGAGTCGAGCAAACGCTCGAGTTCGGCACGGACAACGTCGCCTACTCGGGCTCCGCTGTACAGAAGTGATCCTTCGACGGTGCCTTTGGGCTGACGCGCACCGGCGGCACGCCAAGTCCACGTGCCGTTCGTTTCGCTGGTGAGTTCGATGTCAATACGCTGGGACATAGCGGGATCAAAGCTAGTCGAGGAGGGGGACCTCCCCGAGAACACTTTGATGGAGAGTTGCAACTTTCCCTATTTTGGGAAACTCCGAGTGGTCCTGACTGTTTGGATGCAGTGGTTGGTAATTTTCCTTAATCAGTCTGAGTTAATCATTCCTGATAACAACCTTTTGAATGCAAGGTTGGTCGGCGTTCGCCAAGATTCGCAGCACTGGCGGTCCCAACCGGGTGCCCAGCAGGAGCGTGTGAACCATGTTGTTTCGTCGGCGTCGACTTCCGGTTGTGTTTCTTGTCGTCTCGCTGGTGGTCAGCGGTTTGGTTTCAGCTCCCGGCGGTCGCTTCTTCGATTGGGCTGGTTGGCTTGGTGGGAACCGTGCGTCGGCTGTGAATCCGGTGCCTGATGGGGGGCCGCCGGCGAAGCGTCCACCGGTTGAGGTTGGTAAAGCAGAGTCGTTGGCGGGTGTGCCTGTTTCGGTGCCGGATACTCCGAACCCGGAGTGGTTTGGGAAGACCGATGAGGTGTCGCGAGGAAAAGCGCGTGCGGCCGAACTAGCTGGTCGGCAGGTTGGAGGGTTATTGCCCGATGCGAATGTCGAGGGAGGAATTCCTGCAGGGTTCGTGAATCCTTCGGTTGTTGTCTCTCGATCGTCGGGCACCTCAGGTGACCCGGTGCTGGTCGGGGCAGAGGCACCAACTCGGGGAAAGCGGTCCAAGCCGAAACTGCCTCGGTCCGATAAGCCAGCGGCTAATCCGCTAGTTGTGCCAATCGATAACGATGTGCCGTCGTCAACGCCACCGTCAACGGTGACCACCCTGTCGACAAGTACTCCGTCAACGAGCACCTCGCTCGCTTCAACTTCGACGTCGACATTGACGACTGTTTCATCGACTGCTGCCTCAACGGTGCCCGTAGCGCGAACCGCCTCGACGACAACACCGGTTTCGGGAACGGGCACAAACATTCCAGCTGTTGCATCGAGCGTGGCAGGTTCAGGTGCTTTCGTTGATGCTGTTCAGGTCACTACCACCTTAGATAATAAGAGTCTTCCCGCAACGACGGTGGCCACCTCAGTGGCTGCCAAACCAGTGTCCACGTCAAGCTCAATGCCGACAACTTCAGTGGTGTCGCCCACGACGGAGGCTTCAGTGACGACGTCGCCCACGACTGTTTCGGGTCGTGCCACTACTTCGAGCACGTCGAGCACTACGCAGGTTCCTGTTTCGGTGGCGCCTCCTCGTCGGGTTGCGGGAAATTGGACGTCAGGAAAACCTGGGCTGGTGGTGGCTCCGCCGGTAGTTAACCCGAAGATTACGTTTAAAGAATCGATGCTCTCCGGGCCTGCTCCGGTTGCTGAACCGTTGACGGGTTCGGGGACTGAGTTCTCGGCGAAAGCGTCAGACGGGCGTGTGGTGATGCGTTCTGTTGATGATCGGCGTGGTGCGGTGGCGTTGGAGCTACCTGCTGGCAATGTTGGTCTTCGCCCATTGCTGCCGCAAAAGGTTTCAGCACCGACGAAGTCGGCTGATGGGATGGAAGCTTCGTGGGATGGTGCCATGGCTGACGGGTCGCAGTTGGTGCTACGCGTTACTGGGGCTGGGGCGAAGGGAACGATTGTGCTCACAGCGTCACCTCAAGGTGACGCCGTGTGGGATTTCGAGTTGGTGTTGTCTTCGGGTTTGATGCCATCGCAGGGTCCTGATGGGATCATTGTGATTCGAGACAAATCATCGAAAGTGATTGCGGTGTTGCCGAATGGTGATGCGATCGACGCGACTGGTGTTCCAACTCCGGTTGATTCTGTGTTGCGTCAAGCGAAAGATCAACGATGGGTTGTTTCCTACGCAGTAAGCACCGTTTGGTTGGATGATCCGGCCCGCGTGTATCCGGTGCAGGTTGATCCGGCTGTTTCGGCGTTTAACAACACGCAGAAGAACTTCATCAACTCTGCATACGCCGGTTCCTATGAAGTGTTCAATCAACTTGGCAACCCGCTAGATATCAAGAGTGGGCCCATGTATTTGCATGACGGCGTGGATTCCTATGTGTTGCGTCTGATCATGTGGTTTGCGCAGCCTGGCATGACCGGTGCAGTCAACATTCATAAAAACTATTGCTTTGACTACGACGGTTATTTTAAGCCCGGGACGATGCGGGTCGAGGCAACCAGGTCGGCGTGGGATCCGTCGACACTGTCGTGGTCGAATCAGCCATCTACGACGTGGCTTGGCGATTTCACGATCGACAATGTAGGTACGCCGACCGTTTCGTATTCGCTGACTCCGTTCATTCTCGAATGGAAAAACAACCCGTCGTTTGCTGGGCTCAAAATTACGAACATCACACCCATTGATGCTTACGGGCATGGGACTAATTGTCGAATCGATATGGATTCTGATGCTGGTTGGGACGGGACTCCCAATACTCCGCCGACCGGGTCGATCGTGTCGCCAGCGGAGGGCGCTACGGGGGTTTCGACCCAACCGACGTTGACTGTTTCGGCGACAGATCCTGATAACGCAAACCTGCAGTACTACAACTATCTCTGCACGCCTACGATTGGGGCGCCGGTTGCGTGTTTCAACCAGGCTGCCTGGTCAACATCACCCAGCTTTGTTCCTGCGGTGTTACCGGCGAACACGGTGTTCCAGTGGGTCCCGTACGTGTGGGATGGGGTGAATAATCCGGTTGCGTTGGGGACACGAACATTCACTACGTTGTCTGATGGTCCGTCGGGTATTTCGATGTCGGGGCCGACGGATGGTGCACCGGGGGCGGGTACGGCGAACGGGGCGACTGCGGTGGCATTGAACTTGGACGCAACCGCTGTCGGGGGAATTGCGCCATATCAGTGGCAAGTCCAAGTATGTGTAAATACGGTTGGTGGAACATGTGCAGTGAATACCTCGTTCGGCCCGTCACCGGCGGTCACCGCGCAGCTTGCCTACGGAACAAATTATGCGTGGACGGTAACAGTAAAGGACTCCTTGAATAGGTCAACTTCTCAGACACAAACCTTTACAACAATTGCACGGTCGAACGCTCGCCCTGGGACTGCGTCGGTTACTTTTCCTACTGCGAATGCGACGCAGGTGTCGGGCACACCATCGTTCACCGCAACCGCTACTGATCCTGATGGAGATCCGGTCCAGTTTCGTTACAACGTGTGTTTGGTGAGCACTGGAGTGTGTAACGCGCCCTCTCCGTTTGTTTCAGGCCCGTGGGTATCACCTCAGTTGCAGTACAACACCGCTTACACGGTGACTGCAAAAGCCCGCGATTTCCCGAACGTGATGGCCGGTCCGTTGTTGGAGGCCGTGCTTGATTCGGATCCGGTGACGTTCACGACGAGATCTAATCCGGGGGCTGCGGTCACGGTGCCGGTATTGGTTGGTCCTGCTGCGGGTTCGCTGACGTCGATTCGTCCGTGGCTGCAAGCCTCCGCGACTGATGCAGACGCCGGTGACGGGGTAGAGCTCAGTTATCAGGTGTGCACCCCGGCGTTGCCTGCTTTGGTTGGTGGTGCTTCGCAAACCCCGGCGGCTGGTACGAAGTGTTTGTATTCGCCGTGGGTACCAAGCGGTTGGCAGGTCCCATCGCAACTGGATTTTGGAACTACCTATCAGTGGCGGGCGTGGGCTCGTAACACTGGTGCTGGCACGACTGATATTGGGGTGGTGTCGCCGTCACCGTTCACGTTTGTGACCGGCACTTCGCCGGCGGATGATCCTGGGCTGGCGTCTATTGGGTGGGATCCGTATGTGGATTTGAACGAGGATGTTTCTTCGTCGTCTGGGGTGAACGAAGCGTTGGGTTCGTTTACGACCTCCTCTACTGATGCTGCGATTTCGTCGGTGGCACCGGGCCTGGTGGTGTCACGGACATATAACAGCCGTAATAGGCGTACCTCGGGCCAGTTGTTCGGGCCTGGTTGGTCGTCGTCGCTTGATTCTAAGCTTGCTTATATTCCATCGGGCCAGGCATCGGTTTCTGCTGCTGGTCAAGTGGTGTTGGAAGCCGAAGTGTTCGATATGTCGACTGTGGTGAGTAACAAGACATGGAACGCAGTTGCAGGAGTGACTGGTTCGTCGGGGCCAATGATTCAATCAGTGCCGAACACCAATCTGGCTGCTATTGATACGGCGATTACGACGACGTCACCTCGAGTTGATTATCAGGTGAACTTCGCCGCGGCCGGGACGTACAAAGTCTGGGTCCGCGGTTACGGTGCTGCCTTAACTGACAACAGTATTCATGTTGGTCTCGATGGAACTGTTGCTAACAGTGTCGCTGTCAACGGCGCTGGAGTGTTGGCCTGGTCGAATTTGTCGGAAACGTCGGCGTCTGTCACGGTGACGGTTGCAACCGCCGGGCTTCACATCGTGAATCTATGGATGCGTGAAGACGGAACC
>JANMEI010000261.1:0-1426 GCA_031376865.1 Acidimicrobiia bacterium
TCGAGTGACCGAACCAGCGGAACTAACCATTTCAATGGTTCGAGCCCCCTGTGTTTTGGCAGCTGCAATTGCCAGCGAACTTATCGTTGGAGGTTTTGGTTTGTACAACGACTGAGCGATTGGACCAATAATCAAAATCGCCGCGGCCGCGCTGGTGAACGCAGTGATTACAACCCGAGCAGATACGCCCCGTTGCAAACGACCGGCACGGCGCTGCGCCAGATCAACCACCGGTGCGTTGTGTTGCATGGTGAGGTCATCGGTGAGGTCATCGGGGAGATCATCGGGGAGGTCATCGGTGAGATCAACAACGTTTTCCGGGCGCACTACGGCTGGCCATGATTGCGCTGCGCTAACGGTCTTGTGATCCGACGGACGGACGGTTTGGGTGTCAGTCTGAGACATGCCGGCAGAGATCTTCGACCAAAGTGATGCGGGGGGCGGCTCATTGGAACTGAGTGCGACGACCGATGCGGTGTCCAGTAGCTCAATCACGTCAAACGAGCACTCGTCGCAGCTCTCGAGGTGATCGGCAATGACGAGTCGCTCATCGTGATCGATGGCGTCAAGCGCATACGCAGGGAGCAGCGAACGGATGTCGTCGTGGCTCATGGTGTTCATTGTGGTGCCTGCGCTTGTTGGGTGATGTCGTGTGGGACGGCGGCGTCTGGGGTGTAGCCGTGTTGAGTGCCAAAGAACTGGTCGTGCAGATCAATTCTCAGGCGCTTTAATGCCGATCGCATTCGGGTTTTGACCGTACCCTCGGGAAGATCCAGAATGCGAGCCACTTCCCGGTAGGTGTTTGCGCCGAAGTACGCCAAATGCAAAACCGTTCGTTCTTCTACTGACAGGTTGTCGATCGCTGTGCGCACCATTTCTGCTTCGGTCAGCGCAGTGAGTTCGGCGTCGAGCGGATCAGGAGAGGGCGCACTTCGATCGTCGGCCACCCGATCCTCGCGAGCGGTCCGAGCATTGCGGCTCCGAATGACATCGACACATCGCCCATGGGTACGAGTAAGGAGGAAGGTGCGGAGTTTCCCGCGACCGGCGTCAAACTGCTCGGAGTTGTTCCACAGCTGTAAGAAAACTTCTTGGGAGATGTCTTCGGCCAAGCCACGGTCGCCGAGGATTCGGTTTGCAAGCGCAAAAACCGCAGATCCGTACCGAGCGTAAATGGTCGCCATGGCCGCTTCATCTCGTGACGTCACGCGCGACACAAGTTCTGCGTCCGATGGATCGATGCTGTCGGCGCGTTCGATTGGAGCCGAAGGCGAATGACCCTTCGGACTCGCATCGCTCGCCACTCGATCAATCGGTAGGTACTCACTCATATCTTTGCCGCCAGTCTGGCGCACAGCGAGGGTGTAACGGGTGCATACATCCCGTTCGTTGCACAATGACGGTTGGATTCACGGAATAACAAAAG
>JANMEI010000269.1:0-1093 GCA_031376865.1 Acidimicrobiia bacterium
CGGATCGACGCAAGACATGCTGATTCGGTGACACCTTTCCATGTTATTTCATGTTATATCGAATGACAACCTGTTTGAGAAGTTGCTCCCTGCAGGAGGGGTTGCGTTGGGCAGGCTGCTGAGCGCAACCTTTCCTGCCTCAAGCAACCCCTGATGCACTTTTGCTGGCTTGCTCGTAACCGTCGAGATAGATCGAAGCGGCTTTGGGTTGAATGATCCGGCCGACTGCGCCGGACACTCGCATCGGCAAGGCTTTCGCATTCGAAAACGCGGTGATCGAAAACGACACCGTGCCGTCATCGTGGTGATGCACCAAGAACGCTTCTTCGCCAGTTTCAGGATGATGGGGCAAGGTGCCGTACACAAAGCCAAACCGTTGCGGCTCGTCCACGATACGAACGATTCGACATGCACCCGTCGCCCAGAACGGGCTGGGTCGCATCGGCAACGCAAACACCAAGACCTCGCCTTCGACAAAAGCGGGCACCGAAGGTTCCAGCACCAGCTGTAACGCCGCTTGCGCTTTCCACGTTCGAATTGCCTCGCGACCACGGCCGAAGTGAGCGGCACCCGACCCCACCACACGGGTTACTCGCATGTGGTGATATCCGACGGGCAACTCGTCAAGTGTCAAACCAACACCGTCGTAGGTGAGGTCTTCCTGACGCTGTTGCGATCGCAACTGCTTCAGCTGATCAGTCGTTGGCTTGCGCGGGTGAAACACCTCGAACAAACTCATCTAACTCTTTTTGACGGCGTGACCACCGAACGAGTTGCGCATGGCTGACAACATGCGCAGTCCGTAGCCGTTGTCATCACGAGACGCGAAGCGGGCAAACAACGACGCCGCAATGACATAAGCCGGGGCACCGTATTGCACGGCCGCATCCACCGTCCACCTACCCTCGCCCGAATCTTCGACGTATGCCTGTAGCCCGGTCAACTCCGGATCCTTCGCCAACGAATCAGCCAACAACTCCAACAACCAGGACCGCACAACGGATCCGTGCATCCACGCTTCGGCCAAGGCGGCCTGATCAACGTTGAACGGGCTTTTTTCGATGATCTCGAAACCCTCGGCGTAGGACTGCAT
>JANMEI010000272.1:0-2590 GCA_031376865.1 Acidimicrobiia bacterium
GCCACGACCAAGCGTGACAGCTTTCTTGGTCGGTGAGGTCAGTGTTCGTTGCTCGTCGGCAGGAGCGAGCGTCGTACCGATGTCAACCGCGCCGCCGGGCACGCTTGCGCCGCCAAGCTGAGTCACCATTCGATCGATGAGGACTGGGAACGCAAGATCCAACGCAATGGTGGAATCTGACGGAGAAAATGCCCAGTACACAAACGGGTTTCGCTCGGTGCGACCGGCAACCAACAACGCTGCGTTTGGTGCGCCAACCAACACATCGGTATCGCCCGGGTCAATCGACTGTGATGATTCGATCACGATCGAAGACAGGTCAAGGCCGACCAGTAACGAATTGCTACTGCGAACCAACGTGGGAATCGGAAAGTCGACCTTGGCGGGGGCCTTGAGCGTGATGGGCCCAAACCCTGACGGCGGAGCGATCATAATTGCTGGCGCAGCAAGATCAACCGGCGGCTGCACCCGATCAAACACCAAGAGATCGGTCTTCGGGCTGACGGTGGTGGAAGCACCCGCCGTCAGTTTCACATTGGGCAAGGCCTGCAAAGCACGCTCGATGAAGATGCTGGCGGGGTCGCCGCTGGTGACGAGTTGTACGTTGATCTTTCGACGTTCGCCAGCGGTAACGAAGAGTCGGTCATCGGCGCTGAGATGATCTTTCGAGGTGAGCTCAACGAGGCGTAACGTGATCTGTTCGCCCGACGCGACCGGAAACGACACAGACTCGGTTGCGGTAGGGCCAACGGCAACGCGTTGTTTGGCCGTTTCTTTACCATCGACGGACAGCAGCACGGTGGCTTCGGTTTTGGTGTTGGAGCGGTTGGTCACGGTGGCAGTGACGGCGCTGCCTTCGGTTCGAGGTTCCACGATTGGATCACTGATGGACACGTTGGCTGCTGAGGTGCCGATCGGTTCGAAACGCACACCCGAGGGCAACAGTCGCTGCTCGGGTTCGGTCAACTGACCATCGGAGATCAAAACAAAGCCGGTATCGCTTTCTGCGGTCTGTAAGCCCTTCGCAAGCAACGACGCCCGATCCATCCGATTGGCACCCGTTGATGGCTCCAAGCGGTTAATCACGCGATCAAATGCGGACTTATCATCGCTGGTACTCAGACGAACGGTTCCGTCGGTAGTGATGATGCTCGCCAGCGCACTCCCCGGAAGTTTGCCCCGCAACGACTTTGCCTTCTTTTGCAGTTCAGCAAACCGGTTCGGCGTGACGTCGCGAGATGACATCGATACAGAGTTGTCAACAATGAAAACGGTGTGGCGGCCGAAACTGGTGGGCGAGTTGGTCACCGGCTGCGCAGCACCAACGGCGAGGAGCGCAACTGCCAGCAATTGCAATAGGAGCGGCCGCGATTTGCGAAGCTTTTGCCACGGCCGCCGAGCAGTGACATGCACCTCTGCGGGCTTCCATAGCCACGTGGAGCTCACCTCAACGCGTTGACGTCGAGGGCGCAGCATATGCAACGCAATAATTGGTATCGCGAACCCGCCAAGCAGTAGCCACCAAGGTGTGAGGAAGCTCATCGCAGTACGGTCCTCATCGCAGTTCGGTCCTCATCGCAGTACCTCCATTGACCGCCATTGACGGTCAAGGTGCACATCAAGATCGTCGGTGGCCAACAAAATGGAATGGTCAAACCCAAGGCGCTGACATGCACTGGCGACATCGGCCAGCCAGGACTGCGTATGGTCGCGCATCTTGCGAAGGGCCGATTCGTCGAGGCTGACGTTCAACACATCACCGGTTTCAATATCAACGAGTTCAAGATCGCCCGACAGCGGTGGATCGAGTTCTTCAGGATGCAGTAGATGGATCGCAACCGCTTGCGTTCGTCGGTGCGTGGTGAGGCTACGCAACGCTTCGTCCCACACAGGTGTGAGGAAGTCCGAGATGATGAGCGTCAGCCCGGTGCCGCGGGTTGCCAAAAAGCGATCTACCGCAGCCACTAAATCGGTGGCTCCGGCGGGTGACAATGTTCGCAACGCGCCAAACAGGGTGGGAAGCCCGCTAATGCCCGAGCACTTTTGCGGAATGCCAGACAACGTATGAAGAATGACCGTGTCGCGTTTTCGAAGCGTGACAAAGCCGATAGCCGCAGCCAGTTGTTTCGCTTGTTCGAGCTTTCCGCCAACACTCATCGAGGCAGAATCGTCGAGCAAAATATTGACGGTGAGATCGTCTTCGGAATCGAACAACTTAATCACCAGCTGATCAAGTCGAGCCAACAGGTTCTGGTCGATTCGACGAAAATCATCGCCCACCGTGTACGGCCGATGGTCAGCGAAGTCCAACGACGACCCTCGACGCGGCGAAGCATGCTGTCCAGCTAACGCACCCGCCAATGGATGATGCGTATGCATAGACAACCGTTCTAAGCGAGCCGCTCGATCGGCCGGGAGAAGGTCCTCGTTGCTCACGTTCCTCGTACGGCAACCAGTGGTGCCGGCACTGCCTCAAGCACAGACTCGATCAAATCGTCACCGGTGATTCCATCGGCAGCTGCTTCGTAACCAGTGATGAGTCGATGGCGTAGCACCGCCCGCGCCACCGCTCGAGCATCTTCAACTCGCA
>JANMEI010000273.1:0-2092 GCA_031376865.1 Acidimicrobiia bacterium
ACCACGACCAAGACAATCACCACGACGGCGAACGTCGCCAGCCGCCGTACCCACTTCCAGCCGCCGCTCTTGCGCTTGGGCTTCAACTCGTAGCCTTGGCCCTTGGATTCGGCCCAATCGGTGAGAGCGGCCCATACTGCACCGGCAGCGGCATTGACTATCACGCGGTTCGTAAGCGTCGGTTTTAAACCACCGAGCAGTAACTGCTCCCAACGGCCTCGCTGTGCCGATGCTTGATCGCGAAGCGACGGCTCGACATGACAGAGCCGTATACCAGCCAGCAACGTGTATCGCTCGTCGGTGTCGGCTTCCAATGCATTGGCAAGGGCTAGGCAGGCAGATTCGATCGACGCCCATTCACCGCCCTCCTTCACCGGTTTGAGGATGGACACCTCGTCACGCAGCCCATACGGAAGGCTGACCGCTTGTTCTTTGGTGTCGAAATAGTTGAAGAACGTGCGTGGGGAAATATCGGCAGCGGCTGCGATTTGTTCGACGGTGGTGGCGGCCACGCCCTGGTCGGTAAATAGGGAAATTGCGGCGGCGCGGATGGCTTGGCGGGTGCGCCGCTTTTTGGTTGCCCGCAGCCCAAGGTCCGAAATCACAGATTCTTGCATTGACTGCAAGTCTGCACTGAGTGCAGACTGGGAGCAACAGATTTTTGTTTGTTCTCAGGAGTACCCGAATGCCCGATTTCTCGATGACCTTGAACGAAGACCAACTGCAGATCCAGAAATGGGTGCACGACTTTGCCGACAAGGTTGTTCGACCCGCTGCATCTGAATGGGACGAGCGCGAAGAGTTCCCGTGGCCAATTGTGGAGCAGGCGGCCGAGATTGGTTTGTACGGCTGGGAGTTCATCATGAACGGCTTCAGCGACCCAACCGGGCTGACCATGCCGGTCGCGATTGAGGAGCTGTTCTGGGGCGATGCTGGCATCGGCATGGCCATCATGGGTTCCTCGTTGGCGGCTGCCGGTATTGCGGGCAACGGAACTCCAGAGCAAGTAATGGAGTGGGTGCCACAGTGCTACTCCGATGGTGGCAAGGTTGCGCTGGGTGCGTTTTGCGTGTCGGAGCCCGATGCAGGTTCGGACGTGTCGTCACTTCGTACGCGCGCTGAGTATGACGAGAAGAAGGACGAATGGGTGATCAATGGCACCAAGGCGTGGATCACCAACGGGGGCATTGCCAACATTCACGTGGTGGTTGCTGCGGTTGATCCACAGTTGAAGGGTCGTGGTCAGGCGTCGTTCATCATCCCGAAGGAAGCCAAGGGCTTGTCGATGGGGCAGAAGTACAAAAAGCACGGTATCCGTGCGTCGCACACGTCTGAGGTTGTGCTCGATGAAGTTCGCATTCCTGGTTCGTTCCTGTTGGGTGGTTCCGAGCGGTTGAACGAGAAGCTGGCCCGTGCGCGTGAAGCAGCGCTGCCAGGTGGCAAGTCATCAGCTAGCGGTAAGCAGCCTGCGATGGCAACGTTTGAGGCGACTCGGCCAGCCGTAGGTGCACAGGCATTAGGTATTGCTCGTGCTGCTTATGAATACTCGTTGGAGTATGCCAAGGAGCGCAAGGCATTCGGTCGGCCGATCATCATGAACCAGGCGATTGCGTTCAAGTTGGCCAACATGATCACCGAGATCGATGCGTCACGGTTGTTGATCTGGCGTGCAGCGTGGTTGGCGAAGAACGGCGGATTCAAGAACGCTGAGGGATCGATGTCGAAGTGGAAGGCGTCCGAGACTGCTGTGCGCGTGACTGAAGATGCGATTCAGATTCTTGGTGGCTACGGCTATACCCGCGAGTATCCGGTTGAGCGTTGGCATCGTGACGCAAAGATCCACACGATCTTCGAAGGTACATCGGAGATCCAGCAGCTGGTGATCTCTCGGGCGATTAGCGGTATGCGCATCGAGTAGGTGCACGGGTGTGGCGGGTCCTGTCTCCTCACGGGAACCTTCCCACCATCCTCACTTCGCTCCGGTGGCGGGTCCCTTCCGTTACGGGCCACCCGCCACTCCCTGGACGGTTCGCTGACATACCCTCTTCGTAAGATCCCCCCTGTGCACCTCGCGTTGGCAACGGAAAGACAA
>JANMEI010000291.1:0-5248 GCA_031376865.1 Acidimicrobiia bacterium
CCGGGCGTTGACCGACAAGTGGTTCCATCCAGCGTCGTTGAAGAAGTTGGATCAGCGGATTGCTGAACTTGCTCGTCGAACCGTCGATGACATGATGTCGAAAGGCAATCGGTGCGACTTCGCCCGCGATGTTGCCGTCAATTATCCGCTCAGTGTCATCCTGTCGATCCTTGGCTTGCCTGACGATGACTATCCGCGCATGTTGAAACTGACACAGGAGCTGTTTGGTGCCGCCGACGACGACCTTGCTCGCGGCAAGACGATGGAGGATCTGCTTGAGGTGATCGCGGACTTCTTTCGATATTTCGGTGAGTTGACTGCTCAACGCCGCATTCGTCCAACTGACGATCTGGCGTCGGTAATAGCTAACGCCACAATCGATGGGCGCGAACTTGGCGACATGGAAACCATCAGCTATTACGTCATCATCGCCACGGCTGGCCACGACACCACGTCATCATCGATTGCGGGTGGCCTCCATGCCCTAATGACCCATCCCGATCAGCTGAAGCTTCTAGGCGATGACCCATCGTTGATGGCTGCTGCGGTCGAGGAGATGATTCGGTGGACCACACCGGTGAAGCACTTCATGCGTACTGCAGTTGAAGATTGCGAAGTCGGCGGACAGAAGATTGCCGCTGGTGAGTCGTTGTTGCTGTCGTATCCGTCGGGAAATCGAGACGAGTCAGTATTTGATCATGCTGATCGTTTTGACATCACCCGGTCGCCCAACAAACACCTGGCATTTGGGTTTGGCGTGCATTTTTGTTTAGGTGCCCAACTTGCCCGCATGGAAGCCCGGGCGCTCTTCGCCGAGTTGCTCCCTCGCCTAGTTGACATTGAATCTGACGGCGAACCAGCGTGGATGCGAACCCTGTTTGTGGGTGGCCTGAAACGTTTCCCCGTGCGTTACGAACTGACGCCAGCGGCAGCACGCGTTTGAGCCCAGCGCAACTCAAGGTTGTTGCACTCCTCGCACGTATCGGCAGGAATGACGCCGTGTTTCATCAGAACGGCAAAGATCTTGCAACCAAGACACAGCCCCACAAACGCTTCTAGCGATGCAGCAACGATAAGCGCGCTCATAACAATCACACTTACGAGTGGCAACCCGAGGCCCCACGCGATGGAGACTACTGACGTGCAGGCGAGCCCGATTCCTTGAGCGAATCGTTTGGGTGGGCCAGGGACGAGCTTTTCGGCAAACGGGAGCCGAGGGGTGATGACCTTCGTAACAAGCTGCGCAAGGGGTGACAGGCGCGGACCGGTGAGTACCCGAGCGAGGAACCCGTAGGTGAGGGTCAGCAACAACAACGGGTTACGGGTGACTAACCACAGGCCGGCTTGGGCAACTACGCCTGCCGCCACGAGGCGCGCCGACACTTCGTTGACGGTGCGGGGAAATCCGATGATCTTGCTCACAGGGGAGAGTTTATCGCAAAACCCGACAAACCCGATCGGAATTATCGGGTTTATCGGTTTTGGTCAACTTGTGCTTGGCGTGCGCCTCATTTCGGGCCATCATCATGGGCATGACTACCCCCGCAGATTGGTACCCCGACCCAACCCAACGGTTTCAGATGCGCTACTGGAACGGAACGAGTTGGACGGAACACGTGTCGACCAATTCCGTAGCTGGAGTTGATCATCTGCCCGCAGCGGCACAAACCCAGCAAGACATCGAAGCCAACAAAATCCGTCAACAGGTAGCGGACAAAGCTGGAATCGTGGGAGCCGCTGCCGGTGGTGGGACGTTGTTCACCGAAGCTGTCTTGGTGGTCAACCAGAAGGCCAAGATCATTGAAGTCACCAATCAGTACACCGTGTTTAACTCGGCGGGTCAGCAGATCTGTACCGTCAACGAGGTGGGCCAGTCGACGGCCAAAAAGGTGCTCCGTGTGCTGACAAATGTTGACCAGTTTCTGACCCACAAGTATGAGATCCGCGATAATGCCGGGCAACTGCAAATGGGTCTGCATCGTCCGGCAAAATTCTTAAAGTCTTCGGTGATCGTGTCGGGTGCAGATGGCCAAGAGATCGGCACCATTGTGCAAGAGAACATGATCGGCAAGATCCATTTCGGATTTTTGGTCGGCGGGCAAAAGATCGGTGCGATTCGCGCCGAAAACTGGCGAGCGTGGAATTTCTCTATTGAAGACGCCACCGGACGTGAGGTTGCTCGGGTGACCAAGACGTGGGAGGGAATGGTGAAAGCTGCCTTCACCACCGCTGACAACTATGTGATGCAGATTCACGAGCAGTTGCCGCAACCGTTGCTTTCCCTTGTTGTTGCGTCGGCACTGTGCATAGATACAGCACTCAAGCAAGACGACCGCTAGCAGGACCGCTAGACGGACCGCTAGACGGTCAGCGCGCTTACCACCAGCCGCGTAGTTGAGCAGCAAGGGCTCGGCCTTGGCGAATGCCATGCTCGAGTGCTGGTTGCCGCATCGACGGATCCATCCGGGTCAACGGGGTTTGCAGCGTGGCGTCGTTGGTCTCGGTGTCGGTGAACAGGGTGATGACACTGCTGCCAGTTGCGGCGACGAGCGCTGTTTCTTGTGTGACGGCACGAGCAGCAGATGCATCGAGCGTGTCGCCGGGAAATGATCCAATTGGTGCGAGCACCAAAATGCGTTCAGCGCCGTTGAGGTAATCGATGCTCGTGCCGGAGTAGACGCCACCGTCGGTGAACTTCGCGTCGATGCCCTCCGCAACAATCGTCACGGCGGGAAAAATGGAGGGGACTGAACAACTTGACGCAATTGCTCGGTTGATGTCCACCCCAGAAGCAGCTGTCCACACGGTCCGTTCAGCGGTTGAGGTATTGACTGCGACGCAGCTAAATCGAGAGTCGGGCCAGCGAGTGCCCACCACTTCGGCGAACGAGCTCACGAAGCGATCCTCGGTAATCGTGGAAGTTTTCAGCGCGTACTCACAGACCGACCGCAATGCCACCGGAGTTGGTTCGGCGATTTGTTGCCACGCGGCGAAACACTCGGCCATCAGCGTGAAGTCAAGGAGGGGAATGGTTTCGTTGATGATATCGGCACGGTCGTCGCGTGTTGCGAGGTCGGCCAACTCGGCCAGGGTGTGCGATCCCAACAGCGCACCAACCATCGAACCGGCGGAGGTTCCCAGGATCGCTTCCGGCTGGTGTCCGTCGGCAGAGAGTTGCCCCGTGAGGTCAAATCCCTCGTGGGCGAGCCCGCTCAGGACGCCGACTTCCCAGGCAATCCCCACTACGCCGCCGCCGCCAAGTACCAATGCTCGTTTCACGAGGAGCGAGTCTTTCACCTTCGAAGCGCTCGGTCCACTCAGACGACACCGTCCCTCAAACCCCGTGGCTCCGACTTCGCCACGGTGCGTTTAGGCCCGTTTTGCCCAGTTCCGTTAGCAATCCGTTAGCAATAATGGAAGCGTTCAAAGTAGGTCTCGCCGAAACGAACGGTTTCTGCGGATCGATTTCGTACACCGATTGCTGGTTCTCTCAGGTCGCCAATGAGCAGCTCATCGAGAGTTGGATGGGCGAGATGGCGATTCACGGAACCGAAGTAGCGGGGTTCGCGGACGCGTCAGGCGGCGCTCGGTCTTTTTCGCCAGCTCGACCTCCGAAGCAATAGCGGAGGCCGAGCTCGCCGACCGTGGCCAGCACCGTGCTCGCTCGGTCCGTGATCTACTCATTGCGGCAACAGCAGCAACGTCGACGGCTAACTCGGTGGGAAGGCCCTTGCGGTTGGCACGTATTCACCGTGCCAGGCAGGTCGGAGTTGCGTCCTCAAAGTGTTCCGAGGCTGTTAGTAATCCGTAAGCAATTGCCGTTTCGGCCGGTCGGGCCGCTCCGACCCGAGTCGTGTTTCACCTGGTGACAGGCTTGTGCGGGTGACAGGAATTGAACCTGCACGTCTTTCGACACCAGGACCTAAACCTGACGCGTCTGCCAATTTCGCCACACCCGCAGGATGTAACCCCTTCAGTCTGTCGCATTTTTCTCGACTCGGCGACCATTTCCCTGCTTCGAGATGGCATAAAACTCCGGAAATGGCACAGAGTCTGTGCCACTTGCGGAATTATGTGCCATCTCGTTAGGAGGCGCCGGCCGGACACACCACCACTGGGAGGCGGATTTCACTCACCTTGAGGCTCAGATAACGCCCCAGATTCACGTAGCATCACGGGTATGTCACTTCCCGAAATCACCGCCCAGTCGGCCAACGGTATGCCCCAGGGCGATGTGTTTGATCGGCTCCTCAAAGAACGCATCGTCTTTCTGGGTAGCCAGGTCGACGACAAGGTTGCCAACGAAATCAACGGCAAGCTCTTGCTGCTCGACGCCGAAGACTCCACCAAAGACATTTTCCTCTACATCAACTCTCCTGGCGGATCCGTCTACGCCGGTATGGCCATCTACGACACCATGAACTTTGTGAAGTCCGATGTGGCCACCATTTGCATGGGCATGGCTGCGTCGATGGGTCAGTTTTTGCTGAGCGCAGGCACCAAGGGCAAGCGTCACTCGCTCCCCAACGGCCGCATCCTCATGCATCAGCCACTTGGCCAAATGCAGGGCACCGCAGCAGATATTCAGATTCACGCCACGCAGATCTTGAAGACCAAGAAGCTCATGGCCCAACTCACCGCCGAAGCAACCGGCCAAACGCTTGAGCGTATCGAGGCCGATGCAGATCGTGACCGCTGGTTTACCGCCGAAGAAGCATTGGAATACGGCTTGATCGACAAAATCGTTCGGCAAAACCCAAACTGAAATCCAAACTATTCGGCGCTCTCTAAAACAGCACGGGCCGTTCTGGTCCCGCTGCGGAGAGCGCCTTGGATACTGGCCTGATCACGGTGATCACCGGCGACGTAGATTCCTTCGAGCTTGATCGGACGTTCGTGCGGGGTCAGCGTTGGCTGGCTGGGCTGCGCATGGGAAATGTGGTAGGTGCGCAGATGATCCCATTTCGATGCTGCTGAACCAAACCATTTCACTAGTTGCGCTCGCACATCTTGCTCGATTGACGCTGAAGGTGCGCCAACCGCAGACACAGACACCAGGTGTCGGCCTGGCGGCGCGTAGGCAGCGGACACCTTCGACATCACCGCAACGTTGGTGACCGGGCCATCGGCAGGCCCGTTGCCGTTCAGCACAATCAAACCGTTGTCGATTGGCGAATTGTCGGTTGAGAAGTACACGCACGAAACCGACTGTGACCCTGGAGCAGCCATTGTGACGCCCGCACTGCTG
>JANMEI010000322.1:0-4745 GCA_031376865.1 Acidimicrobiia bacterium
GGTTGGAAGATAAGCATCTAGACGATCGTATGGAAGCAGCAGTGTTCACCAGCATCTTGGGGGCGCGGCTTGATCAACTTGAAGCCGGATCTCTGGGTGTTGCTCCACCCGACGTGATGCTGTTTCAAGAAGTCACGCCGCGCGTGTTTCAATCCCAGCTCGCACTTCACCTTCCCGCTGGCGGGTATCAACTTCGACCGCACGCAGCACCAGATCGCGAAACCTTCGAGGTGATTGCCTATCGTGCGCCATATGAACTGCGCGCATACGATGCCCAGGCGCTGGTCGGATCGCGCTACAGCCGCTTCCTGCACATCGCCGACTTCGACGACGGATCAGGACAATTGCGACGAGTACTCACCGGACACTTTGACAGTGGCACTGACTCTGCCAAGATCCGACTCGGTCAACTTCGACAGGTGAATGCACTCCTTGGCCCGCGTGGCGTCTTCGCCGGTGATGCCAACTTGCGGAAAGCTGAATGGACCGAACTAAAATCTCGCATCACCATGCGTGACGCCTGGGAGGTGCTCGGTGAACCGAAAGCAACTCGCTACACCTGGCGTATGGATGACTACAAAGCACGGTTTGACCGGGTGTTTGTGGGCGAGAACATCACCCCACTGAGTATGACCGCGTACGGTGAAGACCCACTTCCCAACCTGGGAATGCCCATCTCCGACCACCTCGGACTGGTCGTTGAACTTGACTGAACCGTCGCTCACCGTTCTGGTAGCTATCATCACAGTGATACGACCGGATGGTTATTGGAGCACAGTGCGTGCTGCCGACCGGATCGTCGCTACGAGGAGTTAATTCATGCCAGCAATGGAACGTCACGATGTCGTTGCGTTAGTTCGCGATCGTCTGTCTGACATTTTGGAGATGGAGCCTTCCGAGATCGCAGAGAACTCCGCGTTCAGCGATGACCTGGACGCTGACTCATTGGCGCTCATCGAGCTGGTTGAAGCACTTGAAGAAGAGTGTCGCAAACACAAGCCCGGGTTCCACATCGACGACGAAGACCTGCAGGATTTGAAGACGGTCCGAGATGCCGTCGACTACGTGATGGCAAAACTGTAGGAACTCAGGTGACCAACCAAGAAAGCACAGCCAGCGTTGCGTTGGCAGAGCGACTCGGCTGGTCTTTTACCGACCCCATCATTTTGCATCGAGCGTTGGCTCATCGGTCGTGGTGCGCCGAATCGGGCGAAGAATCCAATGAGCGGTTGGAATTTTTGGGTGATGCCGTTCTTGGCCTTGCAGTAACCAACTACATCTTTAGTACGTACCCGAACCTTTCCGAAGGTGACCTCGCCAAAATGCGAGCAGGAGTGGTCAACTCGTTGGTGTTGGCCGAAGTGGCTCGCGATCTCAACATCGGCGAAGCAATGTTGTTGGGCAAAGGCGAAGACGCAACCGGAGGCCGGCAGAAGACCTCAATTTTGGCCGATGCCCTCGAGGCGTTGATCGGGTCGGTCTACATCGATGGCGGCTGGCTGCCAGCAGAACAACTGGTGCTGCGCTTGCTGCAAGATCGCATCATTATCTCGGCTGATGGTCCCGGTGGTCACGACTACAAAACACGATTGCAAGAACTTGTGGCCAACCGGTTTGAACAGTTGCCTGTGTACCGAACCTCTGACGAGGGACCAGACCACGCCAAGATGTTCTTTGCGAAGGTCACGGTGATGGGGGTCGAACGTGGGGTTGGCGAAGGTCGATCAAAGAAGCAGGCCGAACAAGCAGCCGCTCGTCAGGCATGGACAGTGCTGACGGCGGAGATCGCCGCAAAAGTGGATCAACTCGCTGAGTAGCCGACAGTAACCTGTCGGCATGCTTCGCCTTTCCACGCTGTTCCTGAAGACCCTCCGCGAAGATCCGGCCGACGCCGAGGTCCCATCACACCGTCTTCTGGTTCGTGGTGGCTACATCCGCCGATGGGCACCCGGGGTCTACTCGTTGCTTCCGCTGGGCCAAGCGGTCGTCGATAACGTCAGCCGCGTCATCATCGAAGAGATGAATGCCATGGGCGGACAGCAAGTGACCTTTCCTGCATTGCTGCCCCGTGAGTATTACGAAACAACCGGTCGGTGGACTGAATATGGCGACACCCTGTTTCGGTTGAAGGACCGTCGCGGCAACGACTTTCTGCTCGGCCCAACCCATGAGGAGTTATTCACGCTGCTGGTGAAAGATCTGTGCTCGTCGTACAAAGATCTGCCGGTTGTGTTGTATCAAATTCAAACAAAGTACCGAGACGAAGCGCGACCTCGTTCGGGTATTTTGCGTGGTCGCGAGTTCCTGATGAAAGACAGCTACTCCTTTGATCTCAACGACGAAGGCTTGGCGCACAACTATCAACTGCACCGCGACGCATACGTCAAGATCTTCACGCGCCTTGGCATTGACTTCCGCATTGTGTCGGCTATGTCGGGTGCCATGGGAGGGTCCCAATCCGAAGAGTTTCTTGCGCCGTCACCCGTTGGCGAAGACACCTTTGTGACGTGCACTTCGTGTGACTACGCGGCCAACGTTGAAGCGGTTCAGGTGGCACCACCTGCGCCATCTGCCAGTGGTTCATCCCATCCAGACATGCGCAAGCTGCACACGCCAGACGCTCCAGGAATCGCTGCGCTGGTTGCGCACCTCAACGACGCCTATCCGCTCAACGTCAGCGCCAAAGATCTGTTGAAGAACATCGCATTCAAAGCTGATGGTCAACCCATCTTGGTGTTGGTGCCAGGCGACCGCGAAGTCGATGCCGAACGATTGGCTGCGGCAATCGCACCCGCCAAGTTGGACCTCTTTGAAGAAGAAGATTTTGCAAAGTTCCCCGCGCTCGTGAAGGGCTATATCTCGGCCATCGGTATGAGCGGGCACGGCATCAAGGTCTACGCCGATCCTCGTATTGCCGCCGGTTCGGCATGGGCCACCGGCGCCAACGAGTACGAACACCACGTGGTCGATGCAGTGGTTGGTCGCGACTTCATGGTCGACGAATACATCGAAGTGGCTACCGTCGCCGAAGGTGACCCCTGCCCGCGTTGCAGTTCGCCGCTCACACTTGACCGCGCCATCGAGATTGGTCACATCTTCCAACTTGGTCGTAAGTATGCAGATGCTTTTGGTCTCGACGTACTTGGCCCCGATGGCAAACCGGCCCGCGTCACCATGGGCTCATACGGCATTGGTGTCACTCGGGCAGTCGCGGTGTTGGCTGAGCAGTTGCACGACGATCTTGGTTTGGTGTGGCCCGAAGAAGTGGCGCCAGCCAAGGTGCACCTGGTTGCTACAGGCAAAGAGAATCAGATTGAGGTGGCCCTCGATATCGCTCGTCAGTTGGAAGCGAGCGGTGTGTCGACGTTGGTCGACGACCGGCCCAGCGTGTCGCCCGGTGTGAAGTTCAAAGATGCCGAGCTGCTGGGCATGCCGTGGGTCATCGTCGTGGGTAAAAACCTGGCTGACGGTGTGGTCGAAATCCGCAACCGACGCACGGGTGATAGTCAAACCATACCCGTGGCCGACGCCGCAACCACCCTGGTCGGGCTGCTCACCACCCGCGCGTGAAACATAGGTTTTCCACACGTGGAACCGTTGAACTGATGATTTTGGGAAGTTCAGAGCGTCGACGCGCGCGGGAGTAGGGAACGATGCCTGAAGGGCCCGAGGTCGAAACCGTCCGCCGCGGTCTCCACGACGCGGTTCTGGGGAGAACCATCGTCGAAGCCACGGCCACCGGGCGACGTTCGGTTCGTCGTTATGGCGATGGGCCCGCGGCGTTGCGTGCGTTCAACGACGACGTCACCGGCCTGCACATCACCGGAACTAACCGGCTGGGAAAGTACCTCTGGCTGACGACCGACCGTGGGGCACTGGTGGTGCATCTTCGAATGAGTGGTCAGCTCTTAATCAGCGCACCTACTGACGACCTTGCGGCACACACCCACGTGATGCTGCAGCTCGACAACGGATCGCAACTTCGATTTGTCGATCCTCGAACGTTTGGCGAGATGTGGCGCACCGACGACCCTGCCATCGAACTCAGCCACATTGGCCCCGACGCATCGGAGGGCGCAACCAACACCGCATGGTTTGTGCGAACTTTGCGCACCCGTCGATCACCGGTGAAGTCTGTGTTGCTTGATCAAGGATTCGTTGCTGGCATCGGCAACATCTACTCCGACGAGATTTTGCATCGGGCTGGAATCAGACCAAGCCGCCGGGCCGATTCCATCACGAAACCAAAAGCAGCGTTGATCGCCCAGCACACCATTGCGGTGCTTGATGAGGCAATCGCCTTGGGCGGGTCATCGCTACGCGACGGGCAATATGTCGATGTGCACGGCCAGGCCGGAGACGGCGCATCGATGCACCGGGTATACGACAGAGTGAACGCGGGGTGCGGAACCTGTGGCGGAACTGTGAAGCGTGTGGTGATTGGTGGGCGCTCGTCGTATTCCTGTGCGCAATGTCAACGCTGACCCCGTAGTGTCTGACGCCATGACTGATGCTCCCCCCGTTGAAGTAGCCAGCACCGAGATTGTTATTGACAAGGCAAGGATCTCCGAGCGAAACAAAAAGCTTGAACAGGCTCGCGCCGAACTCAAAGAAAAGTTCGTCGGCATCGATGCCGTGGTCGATGAATTGATCGATGCGATCCGTATTTGGTTTCTGATGCCCGAGGTGCTCAGCCGCCCCGTCATCATCAACCTGTGGGGCATGACGGGCGTGGGCAAAACCGA
>JANMEI010000327.1:0-10709 GCA_031376865.1 Acidimicrobiia bacterium
GCTTTACTTTCTACAGCGGCGAGTGTCCTGTTTCTGGACGATGACGACGTCGACAATCGAAAAAGCGTATTGCTTTCCATGGGCATCGGAGCCAATAACGATGGTGATCTTCGTGACTTCGATGGTGACGGATGGAAAGACTGCGAAGAACGCAACGGCATCGTCACACCTCTAGGATTCTATGGCGATGGTCTTGTTGACCTGGCTAACATTTCTGCGATCACTAAGATGAACCCAGCATCGAACGATACCGACACGGACACGCTGCGTGATAGCGACGAAATCAAGCGCATAAGCCTTAGCTCTGCCGACAAAGATCGACTCGAGAACGCCGGAATGACAGCTCTGATAACCGCCACGGCGCTCGGCAAGATCATAAGTGACCCAACGAATGGCGACGGAGACGATGACAGCATTACCGACGCTCTCGAACTCCAGAAAAGCATCGCCAAGACGAAGTTGTACACAAACTCGATGCACAAATGGATTTACGGGAATGTCGAGTCAAAAGACAAGACTGATCCGTTGAGATCGGACACCGACCGAGATGGTGTTTCGGATAACGCGGAAGGACTCGTTGGAACCTCGCCGACCGATCCAAAAGATGTCCAAGCGTTTGGTAGTCCTCGCGGTTTGTTCGTTCTACCAATTGACTTTGGAATGATTCCGTACTACCCGGCTTTGCAAAATCTAGTAGCCGATCGAAAGGTAGAAGTAGCGATTGTCGATTCAAGTTGGAACTGCCTTGCGCCTGCACCGATCTGTGATTCGTTACGCGCTGAGATAGAAGCTGACAGCATCCGCCCAAAGAAAGACCGGAAGTTCAAACACGAAGCAGACACTGGAAAAACAGAACGAAAATTGATAAAAAATTGGGGGAGACTGCAGGGTTTGTATAACGTTGCAAAACCCACCGAAACAACAAGCCAATACACGTCGGATATTGCAAATCTTGCAGTCATTTTGTCAGTAGGGTCCAACCTTGATCGCGATGAGTTGAACATTCCATCTTCGCAAGACGACTACGACCTGGACACGGCCAAATTTAAGGCTGTTGTGCTCGGCGGGGTGATCGCCAGCAATTTCAGAATCTCAAAAGCTTCTTTTCCAGCTACACAAACTGGGTTTGCTCGGGCTCCGCTTACGGGTGACCTGCTCGACAAGGTCGACGATTACCAGGACCAAGCGGATCGGACGATAGGCAACGTGCCGAAACCAAAACTAAAAAACCTACGGTTGCGTGCCGCTGCGGCAAGAGCCGCTAAGTTTGCGGTTGCTTCGATTTCGGATCTAGAGGCTGTCGTGCAGGTTGCGGCCGAGACACGAATAAACACGATGTGCAAAGACTCCGCAGTGGGCATTAAGTTACGTACACATGGGCGAGAGTGCGACAAGCTCCCAATTCTTTTGGAAGGCCAATTCAACATTGAGTTCCCACCCAAAGTCATAAACGATGCCGTGAAATTCCGTGAAGACATAACGAACGCTGATCTCACCCTCAGCATCCTGAGTTTCCGATCGGCTAAAGACACGCAAACTTTGACCGGTCAACGACGGCGTTGGTATGCTGTGGGAAACACGGCGATGCCAGAATGCAATCCGATTGCTTCCGGTAAAAACTGTGACGAATTTCCATACTTCGCGTCGTATGAATCCTTCCTAAACCCGAATGTCCCCCACATTCGGGTGATCGACGGCAGCGAAAACCAGGCCGAGGGAAGAATGTACGGTCATTTCGCAAAAAAGTGCGGGTTGTCAGATGCATGGAAACAGACCAATGATCCTGCCGCATCAATGTTCTTGCTGCTTCCGATTTTGATCTCACCGGTTTCTAAAGAGATCTGCGAGCCAGTTGCGCCTGGAGTTTTTGTGGACCCTGACGATGTGGAGGAGTTGCCGTGAGTGGCTTTGTGACTGAACAGTTCGCCCGGATTTGTGCGGTTCCTCGGTTGCAGCCGTTTGTGTCCCAACTTCGTCCCGCTCGACCCGAAGTTGTAATCCGGGATGCTTTGTTCGCAGCCTTGGCGTACGTTCCCGAATCGTTGGTGGAGTGGTTTTTATGTCATGACGGGCTACCGCATCAGGTCAGCGAAACAATCGGTGGGGGATGGGAATTGTTTGGTTGGGAATGCGTGCACTCGCTGGAGGACAGTCTCCGCTATCAACACCCCTACGTTTCTGGAACGGGGCACGAACGGTGTGTTTGTTTGTTCGGCTGTCCTCAGGTTCCAGGTTTCGTCGACATCGACTTGGGCGGTGCCTTCTTAGACGGAGCTTCAGGCGCAATGATTGCGCCATCCTTCGAGGAGTATTTGATGCTCTGGGCTGATTACGCCACCGATGACCGGTCTGTGGACAATGACTACCAGGTTTTGGCTCATTTCGGGTTCGATTCCCTTTCCAACCAGTTTCAGGTTTGGTGGGTTGAGTCAATTGTCGACCGATGGTTGTACGAAAGGGAACCACTCGTCGCTGGTTCAAGCGGCCCTTTTGGTGATATCGACGCTTGTATGACGGAGTTTCGGCGAATGCGTCGCCTCACAATTCCCGAGCCCCGATATGTAGCGACGCCCTTGGGCGACCATGAGGTAGTTCGGCCGGCTGCGGGGTACCCTCGCCTCATGTATGCGTACCCTGATCGTCCGGAAACCTGGGGCCCAACCTACTGACAGAAGGCAGCGGCCCTCGGGACTGAGACGAGTAAGCAATCCTTTTCGAGACATGGTCAGTCGCCGCAAATGACGTGTGAAACATCTCGGAAAGTTCTCCACCAAGATCTCTACTGGTGTACAAGAACGCTATTGAATTTTGGACCGATTTGAGCGTGTAGCAACGACCGATAGAACCTGCCCCAGCACCCTGGGGCCAAGTCAAACCAGCGAACTCATGTCAACAGACACGACAAGTCGCACTGCGAAGTCGTTATTGTCGCAGTGGAGTTCCATGATGTGGAAATCTGGGGCGTTTGACGATTACACACTGTCAGGAGTGAAAGTGAGGGCAGACAATCGGACGAAGCGTTACTTGGAGATCGTGATTCCTCCCGGAGAGTCAGGAAACCTAGAGGTCGTCGAGGCACTGCGACTCTTGAAACAACGAGTGATCGACGGGTTCTCGCCAAACGACATCGTGGTGTCTCTTCGTGAAGCCGACTTCGCATGATCCATGAAGACTTGAATTTCACGCTCCATGTGACTGCCGACAGTTTGATGGTTCAGGTCCCGGATGATCATGGAGTGATGCCTGTGGTGTTGGCACGACCAGTTTCGTTTGAACGATTGATGCAAGTCGTTAAACAATTTCACGAGTTCAAAGTCGCTGTTAGTGACTCTGATGAGGCGATGATCCTTCTGGTGAACCGCCTGTTCGGCCTTTCGAAAGTGGAAGTGAAATCGAAAGTTGATAGCTTCAAAATAGGGTGGCGCGAGGCGCGTGCGCCTTACACGGATGCTGATGGGCTTGTGGTCTTCCGAATTTTTCGAGAGGGTGGAGGCGTTGGCACTCGTTGGTCGCAGAGTGTTTTTGCGGGTGACCCGGGAGATCTGAAAGACGCAATCTCGTCGATGTTGTATCGGCAGCGTTCGTTTGTCTGGAAGGAGTTTGTGGAGGGTGATGTTGATGATGGCCGGATCTTGTTTGATCCGGTGTCGATGGAGTTTCCTGTGGCTAAGTCGAAGCGGGCGAAGTCGACAACGGTGAAGGTTGGTTCGTTTGGTTTGAGGTCGTCGTGGTACACGGTGAAGACTGATGATGCTTTGTCTGTATGCGCGCAGATGATTGGTGACGAGGCCGAGTTGTTGCGGGTTGATCGTGCGACCAAGCAGTTCACAAGGTCGGGCGGGGTGTTGGTGTTTGGTCCGGTAAACGGTCAGGTGGTGGTCCGGGTTGGCTTGAATGATGAGGGTCAGCACTGCGGGTCGCTGAGCGAGCGGTTTGGTCAGGTGTGTTACTTCGAGAACTATCGGAACTCTGATGTGTACCGGTGGGAGCGTTGGGTGGACGGCCAACCAGTCAGGGTTTGGGGTTCGATTGAGACCGGTATTGAGGAGTTCGGTGAGCAGACCGCGGTGGAGGTTGCGTTGTTGGCTGACCCGTTTGAGGTGTCGGAGGAGTCGGTGTTGGAGGTCGCTGCGGCGTGGAGTGTTGATGTTGATGAACTGACGAAACTGCCCGTGGGAACTGCGGCATGGATTGGTGCACCACGCTTGACATGAGGAAGATTCACTAAGTGTGGTGACGATTGGGCGTATGGATCACGTCCCACATCCTTTGACTGGTGTATTTTTCCTTCACCAAGGGGAAGAGAATTGGACACTCAGGAATCAACGCCTCCTGGGCGTTGCGCAGTTGTAGGAATCGGAGCCTCAGCAGGCGGGCTTGAGGCACTCGAGCATTTCTTCGCCTCCGCGCGTCCTGACGCCGGGATGTCGTTCGTGGTGGTTCAGCACCTGTCGCCCGATCACAAGTCGATGATGGCCGAACTGCTGGCGCGCCACACATCGATGCCGGTCAACGTGATCGTCAGCGGCATGCAGCCCCGGCCCAACACGGTGCATCTGATCCCACCACGGGTAAACCTCACGATGGTTGACGGTGCGTTCCATCTGGAAAACAAGCCAATTGGTGGCTCGCTCAATTTTCCGATCGACGTGTTCTTTTCTTCGTTGGCCCGAGCTATGGTGAGCACGCTGCGGCTGTGGTGTTGTCTGGCACCGGAACCGACGGCACCCGCGGAGTACGAGACGTGCGCGAGGCCGGTGGCCTAGTCATCGTGCAGTCGCCCTCATCGTCTCGATTCGATGGCATGCCCCGCAGCGCTATTGCGGCAGGGGTTGCTGACTTGGTTATCGAGCCCGAGGCAATGGCCGAACGGCTAGCAAAGTATGCGCGCTCGGGAGTGCTTGACCGTGCATTGGGCGTGGCTCTGGATGGACCCGAACCAGATGAACATGACAACACGGTGCGCAGAATCTTGCGGCTGTTAGAAGATGATCAGGGCGTCAACTTCGCCGGCTACAAACAGAACACCATTGTGCGTCGCATCGCTCGTCGCATGGCGGTCAACCATGTGCAAGAACTGTCTGACTACTTAGTGCTGACGCAGACATCGTCTAACGAGCGAGACAGCCTGTATCGAGATCTCCTCATCGGCGTCACCAGGTTTTTCCGTGACCGTCCCACCTGGGATGTGATGCAGAAGGACATCATTCGCCCCCTGGTGGCAGCAACCGAACGCGGTGCGCCGTTGCGTGTCTGGACTCCGGGTTGCTCCTCCGGCGAAGAGCCATACACCATGGCCATGATCATCGCCGATGAGATGCACAATCAGGGTAAAGCGCTCGACGTGAAGATCTTTGCCACCGACCTCGACAAGCGCGGTATCGAAAAAGCGTCACGCGGTGTGTACGACGCCACACTGACAACCGACATCGATCACGATCGAGTCAGCCGATACTTCGTTGCTCATGGAAACTCCTACGAAGTTGATCGTTCGATCCGCTCAATGGTGATGTTTGCGCAGCACAACGTCACCCGAGACCCACCGTTTACCAAGCTCGATATCGTGTCGTGTCGAAACCTGCTGATCTATTTCGATAACCCCATGCAACAAGCTGCTATCGGTGCGTTTCATTTCGGTCTCAAACCCGGTGGTGTGCTGCTGTTGGGTAGTAGCGAAACGATCGGTGAACACGCGAATCACTTCGCGTCCGTCGATGCCAAAGCGCGGATCTTTCGTTCGATTGGTGAACGCAGTATTGGTTCAGGCGTATCTGGCAGTTTTGATCGGGTCCATCCTCGGCGCACGCCCGTCCCGCGCGGACAAACCGAACAATCAACCGCGCACACGGCTGCGCTGGCGTTGCTCGCTGCGCAGTACTCGCCGTCGGCACTGTTGATCAATCATCGCTTCGAGATCATGCACGTGTTTGGTGATGCGGGCGAGTTCCTGTCGATGCGGTCCGGGTCAGCCCAGTTCGGCGCGCTCGACATGACCAGCCCCGAGCTGGCCCAACTGCTTGCCGCGGCCGTTCCACAGGCGCTGCGGACAGGCACCACGACGGTGTTTCAACCCGTTGGTGTTGGAACCGACGTTCAGAAAGCCGTACGTGTACTTGCATTAGCAGGGTCCGATGTTCTGTCGGGCTACTGCCTGGTGGTGTTTGAAGACGAACGCAATCTGGATCGCAACGAAGAACTGGTGCTGATCGACGCGTCGTCGTCAGCCCAGCTTGCGTCATTGCATCGCGAGCTTGAGCTCAGCCGCACCGATCAACAGATCTTGGTCGAACGATTCGAAACGGCAAACGAAGAACTGCAGGCCACCAACGAAGAACTGTTGGCGTCAAATGAGGAACTGCAGAGCGTTAATGAAGAGCTGCAAAGTGTCAACGAAGAGCTGCACACCGTCAACGCGGAGTTTCAAGAAAAGGCGCGTGAGCAACAGCAGACATCAAACGATCTTGACGCATTGCTTTCCGCCACCAACATTGGCGCGCTCTTTCTCGATAGTGGTCTGCGTATCCGTAAGTTCACCCCGGTTGTTACCGAGTTTCTGCCGTTAGTCGCGCACGACCTTGGGCGGCCGATCGCCGATCTTTCAACAACGGTCGGCGGCCAGGCGCTGATCGAGGATGTTCAGACCGTTCTGTCCAGCGGCAAGGCCATTCAACGCAGCATCGAATCGCAAAGCGGCCCGGTGCTGGTGCGGGTGCTTCCGTATCAACTGCGAGACGTAACCGGCGTAGTGGTCACGTTTACTGACGTGGTCGAAGTAAAGCGCCAATACGAAATTGCGCGACGCGTGCTGGATGCGCTGCCTGCCCAGGTTGCGTTCATTGGATCCGACGGTGTCATCCGTCTGGTGAATCGTGAATGGGAATTGTTCGCCGAGGAAAATGGGGGCAGCGGCAATTTGTCAGGTGTTGGCACCAACTACTTCGCGGTATGTGAAGGTAGTGACGAAGGTGAGCAGGTCCGGCAGGGCATCATGGATGTGCTTGACGGCAAGGTGTCGTCGTTTGCGCTGGAGTATCCGTGCCACACGCCGCTGCAGGAAAGGTGGTTCACGGTTCGATGCACGGCTACCCCTGACCGGTCAGAAGCGGTTGTTGTTCATTTTGACATGACGGCACAGAAGAGCGCTGAAGTGATGCTCGCCGAGCTTGCTACTCATGACCACCTCACCGGTGTGTTGAATCGTCGTGGCTTCGATCAACAACTTCGCATCGAGCAAAACCGTCTTGACCGCAGCGGCCTCACCGCTTCAGCGTTGCTGATTGACTGCGACAACTTCAAGCAGATCAACGAGTCTGTTGGGCTCGTTGGTGGCGACGCGGTGTTGTCGAGCTTGGCGCAACGCATCCAACGGACACTTCGACCCGGCGACACGTTGGCGCGCGTTGGTGGCGATGAGTTTGTGGTGCTAGTCCCCGAAGTGCGTGCTGCCGAAGCCGACCTCGTGGCGGAACGTATTCGTTTGGCGGTTTCGTCGTCTGCGATCGCGGTGTCGCATCACGACATCAATCTCACCGTCAGTATCGCCATTGCTACGTTGGATGCCCAGACACGCACGTTGGAAAACGTGTTGGAGCGAAGTCGCTTCGCGTTGGAAACGAGCAAGAGCGAAGGGAAGAATCGAACGACGCGTGCTGGTGCGGCCGATGAACTGACGGCCAACGATCGGTCACAACAACACCTTGCTGATTTGGTGGCAGACGCCGATGCTCTCACGGTGGTGGCGCAACCGATCATCAACCTGACGACGAATGCCACGGTGGGATACGAAATGCTGACTCGTATCTCGGGTCCCTTGGCGGGGCTCGGCCCATTGACGATGTTTCAGTTGGCGCAGGAGAACGGTCTGCTGACCGTCGTTGACGAACGATGCTTGCGTGGATGCGTCGCCGTTGCCAACACGCTCCCTGCAGGGTCATGGCGAAACGTGAACGTGTATCCATCGACGTTGCTGCAACTGGAACGCGCCGCACTTGAAGAGATTTTTGCCGGTGTCACGCCTGGCGAGTTTTGTATCGAAATCAGTGAGCAACAGATCCTTGGTGATGCCTCGTACTTGCTGGAGCGAGTCCAGCAGTTGCGCGCTTTAGGCCTGCGCATTGCCATCGATGACGTCGGGTTTGGCCGCACTGCCTTGGAGAGCCTGATCATCTTGGAGCCTGAGGTAGTCAAGATCGATCAGTCTCACGTGCACGGTGTTGGATCTGATCCGCAGCGTCAGCGTTGGCTGCAGCGGCTGGTGCGAGCCGCTAAGTCGTTGAACGCAGAGTTGATTGCCGAAGGTATCGAAGACAACGATGACTCCAAGGTCTTACAAGACCTCGGAGTGACGTTTGGGCAGGGCTACTTATACGGGCGGCCAGCAGCGCTCGTCGATGTGACGAGTAGCTCGCCGCTCTTAGTCCTGCCCTAAGGGTTAGTTGGAGAGCGACCCGCCGTAGATCTGCCAGGCCAGAAGCGACTTGGCCACCAGGCTGAGAACCAGGTAGGTCTTCTCGCCAAAGGCATAGTCTGCCCACTTACCAATACTCTTGTATTGCAGCCATTGGTTGAGGCCAAAGCTGAAGAAGAAAATTGATTGAGTGATGAGAATGCCGTACACGAAACCTGGAACGGTTTTTGATCCGATCACGTTCACCACAATCGAAATCCACGGGGTGATGCCGACGATCGTGCCGAACCAAAACGGCTTCATCGTTGTTGACGCGCGCCCCGGCGGGTTCATGACTTCTTGTAGCCACCCGAACAGGATCATGCCAACGTTGGCGCCGATGACGGTGATGATGGCGTTGATGTTGGCGACGCCGGAATAGAAGCTCAACAAGATGATCATCAACGTGGCGCTGACGGAGTACTCCAGCCATCGAAACCGGTTGATGCCTTTGCGAAGATCAGCTTCGTAGACGCTGCGCAACACCGTTGCGGTCAGCAGGTGGTCAAGGGCGGCGAGCAAGAGGAACACGCCGATGGCGATACCGACCCGAACCGTGAACATTGAATCGGGATTGGGCATCCGGGTGCCGGGAGGGCCTTCGGGGAACGACGAGGTGACCGTGATGGCAAACGCACCAGTGGCGACAAGGATGCCGATTGCTTGCACGAAGTGCAACACGGTCAGTGCAAGGTTCCACCTACGCAGGCCGGTCAGCCGCTCGGGCGTGACGCCGGTGGCGATCGTGGTGGTATCAGTGTTCATGGTGCTCCCGGGATTGCGATTGTTGGTGTCGTTGTCGTGGGTGGAGTGTATTACTGAACGAAAGCGTACAATAAAAAGAAATCGTGATTGGAGGACCTCTCGTGAACAAAGCCGCTGAACCACATCGCGTCGGGCGTCCCCGCGACGTAGCTAAAGCCGAACGAATTGTCGAAGCAGCATGGGAGTTGTTCTTGACCCATGGGGTCGAGGTTGTGTCGATGGAATCGATCGCGCGCCAAGCGGGAGTATCAAAAGTGACGGTATACGCGACCTATACGGACAAGGCACAGTTGTTCGCTGTGTGTCTGCAGCGGGAAATGAGTCGAATTGAAAGTGCACAGGGCATCTACGAGCGACAAGCTGAGCACCAAGGACTCTACGAAACCCTTCACAGGTTCGGAATCGGATTGATGACGTTTCTCGCCACCGATTCCGCCATCAGTTTTTACGGGACCCTCGCTGCTGAACTTCGCCGGTCACCGCTGCTGGCAAAGTCGTTTTGGGACGTTGGTCCGGGCAAGACACAACGAAATCTGGCTGACATCCTTTCTCGTGCCAGCCATCAAGGCGACATCACGATCGATGACTCGCTGGAGGCCGCAGAGACGCTCATCGGTCTGTGGCAGGGGCTCAGCAATTTTCAATTGGCGCTTGGAATCGACCGGGAGCGTGATGACGACGTGATCGAGGCGCGTGTAAAGCGAGGAGTCGAGGTTTTTCTGCGCGCATATGCAAACCCACAGTCATGACTATCGAGAGTGGTGAACAAGTTGTTGAGAAATAGTGGGCAAAGTCGCTCTCAGAGCGACGTTGCCCACAACTTCGATCGGCATCGCCTTGCTGGTTAGAGCGGAAGCTGGGTGATCCAGTACTGAGCGGTCTCGGGACTGGGGGTTCCGAAGCGTGCGTTGACGGCCCACAGTCGTCCGCCCTGGATGGCAATCGTTGAGGCAACATCGAGGTTGCCTGGACTGGTGATTTCTTTGACGAGTTTCCCTGACAGCAGGGTGTCGTCGTCAAGTTCAAGGAGCGCCACCAGATTGCTGCGGTTGCGCATCACGTACAAATCTTCGCCACGCGCTTCGAGACCGTCGCCGTTGGTCACCAGGTAACCACCCAAGTCGATCTGGCTCGCAGCACCTGATGCGGGATCCACTCTCCACAGCAGACCCGGACCGCTCTGCACAATCACGAGAGCGTCGCGATAAGCAACGATGCCATTGCCAATAGCGCCGTTCGTGAGCGGCAGAATCTTCAGAGCGTCAGCTCCTGGAATCTCACCATTACGTGGCGTGCTGATGACAACCAGCAACGACCGTCGAGAGTCCGTGACGTACACAGCCTCACGTGTGATGGCAACATCGTTCAGAAACCCGCTGCCCGCTGCGCCCGGAACAGTGAAGGTTTGGAGGACAGCTCCTGAACCTGCATCGACGACGCGAATTTCACCGGTCCCACCGCCAGCAACCCATAGGCGATCGGTGCGTCGGTCGTAATC
>JANMEI010000362.1:0-3607 GCA_031376865.1 Acidimicrobiia bacterium
GATCGACTTCGAGGTCACGGTCACGCTCGACGGCCTGCAACTCTTCGAGCATTTCTGCTTCCAAGTTGGTGAGGTCGGTGTGACGACGATCGACGTCAACCCAGGTAACGAGGTTGGCCGCGAAGTAGATGACCTTTTCGAGCTGCTTGGCTTTCAGTTCTTCACGGGCTTCGGTGCCCATGAGGAGATAGGCCAACCAGCTGCGGGTACCGCGGAGGTACCAAATGTGCACCACGGGAGCGGACAGCTCGATGTGGCCCATGCGCTCGCGACGGACCTTTGAACGCGTGACTTCAACGCCACATCGTTCGCAGACAATGCCGCGGAAACGGACTCGCTTGTACTTGCCGCAGTAGCACTCCCAGTCCTTTTGAGGACCGAAAATCTTCTCGCAGAACAAACCGTCCTTCTCAGGACGCAATGTTCGGTAGTTAATGGTTTCAGGCTTTTTGACCTCACCATGGCTCCAACCCTTCATGGCGTCGGAAGTGGCCAGGCCGATTGTGATGCGGTCGAAATCGTTGACGTCGAGCATTGCTCAGTACACCTAGTTCTTTACTTGTCCGGCTAGCGAGTGGGGTCAGTAACGCTCGGCGCGCTCTGCAGCACGTCGGGCGTCTTCTTCGTCGGAACCGCGCTCTGGGCGGCTGATGTCGATGCCGAGCTCCTCGGCGGTACGGAACACGTCTTCGTCGAGTTCACGCATTTCAATTTCGCCGCCCTGCTTTGACTCAACCTTGACGTTGAGACACAGCGACTGCATTTCCTTGATGAGCACCTTGAAGGACTCGGGAATGCCTGGCTCTGGGATGTTGTCGCCCTTGACGATGGCTTCATAGACCTTCACACGACCAAGCACGTCATCGGACTTGATGGTGAGCAGCTCTTGCAAGCAATACGCAGCGCCATAAGCCTCGAGTGCCCACACTTCCATTTCACCGAAGCGCTGGCCACCGAACTGGGCCTTACCACCAAGCGGCTGCTGGGTGATCCTGGAGTACGGACCGGTGGAACGGGCGTGGATCTTGTCGTCGACCAAGTGGGCGAGCTTCAAGATGTACATGTAGCCAACGGTGACCTTGTTGTCGTACGCCTCGCCGGTGCGGCCGTTGTACAACTGGATCTTGCCGTCGTCTTGGATGAGACGGTTGCCGTCGATGCCTTCAGGGTTGACGTTACGGAACGCGTTCTGAATAGTGGTGTGCTTCGAGCCTGGCTCGTCCCAATGGGCACCGTCGAACACCGGGGTAGCAACCCAGGTAGCTGGTTCGGTGGTTGGACGAGTTTTGGTTTCGGTGCCACGAAGCGGCTTGCCCGAGACATGCGACTGCACGCCAGGAACGTCGCCCCAGCCCCAACGGGCTGCGTAACCGAGGTGGGCTTCGAGAACCTGGCCCACGTTCATGCGCGATGGCACACCCAGTGGGTTCAAGATCACGTCGACCGGCATACCGTCAGAAGTGTGCGGCATGTCTTCGACTGGCAAGATTTTCGAGATAACACCCTTGTTGCCGTGACGTCCGGCGAGCTTGTCGCCCTCTTGGATCTTGCGCTTCTGGGCAACGTACACACGCACCAACTGGTTGACACCAGGAGGAAGTTCGTGGCCGTCTTCGCGGGTGAGGACCTTGACGTCGATGACCTTGCCGGACTCGCCGTGTGGCACCTTCAATGAGGTGTCACGAACTTCACGAGCCTTTTCACCGAAGATGGCACGCAACAGGCGTTCTTCTGGGGTGAGTTCGGTTTCGCCCTTCGGGGTGACCTTGCCGACCAACACATCGCCAGGGCCAACTTCGGCACCGACGCGGATGATGCCGCGCTCGTCGAGGTCTTTCAGAATTTCTTCTGACAGGTTCGGGATATCACGGGTGATTTCTTCGGCGCCCAGCTTGGTGTCACGAGCATCGACTTCGTGCTCTTCGATGTGAATCGAGGTGAGCACGTCGTCACGGACCAGCCGTTCGGACAGGATGATTGCGTCTTCGAAGTTGTAGCCCTCCCATGGCATGAACGCCACGAGCAGGTTTTTACCGAGTGCGAGTTCGCCAGCGTCGGTTGATGGACCGTCGGCCAACACGGTGGCGGCCCACTTACCCTTGACGTTGCCCTGCACCCGATCGCCTTCAACAACCTTGATGCGCTGGTTGATGCAGGTGTTTTGGTTGGAACGACGGAACTTGGAGAGGCGGTAGATCTTGCGACCCAACTTGGCATCGTCGTATTGGATGGTGACGGACTCGCCAGAGACTTCGCTGACAACGCCATCGCCTTCGGCTAGAACCACGTCGCCAGCGTCACGAGCGGCACGAGCTTCGATACCGGTTCCCACATAGGGAGCTTCGGCACGCAACAACGGCACTGCTTGGCGCTGCATGTTGGCACCCATCAACGCACGGTTGGCGTCGTCGTGTTCGAGGAACGGAATGAGAGCCGTTGCCACGGAAACGATTTGCTTGGTGGAGATGTCCATCAACTGAACTTCGGAAGGCGGCACGAAGTCCACCTGTGAGGTTGAGGAGTAGCTGTTGCCGGCCGCACCGATACGAACCTGTGCACCTTGAGGAGCACGACGCACCAATACACGGGTGTCTTTGAAGAAGCCTTTTTCGTCGAGCACGGCGTTAGCCTGCGCAATAACGAACTCTTCTTCTTCGTCGGCGGTGAGATACAGGATCTCTTCGAGAACCTGACCGTTGACCACCTTGCGGTACGGGGTTTCGATGAAGCCGAACTCGTTGACGCTGGCGTATGACGCCAAGTTACCAATCAGACCAATGTTTGGACCTTCTGGCGTTTCAATTGGGCACATCCGGCCGTAGTGCGACGAGTGAACGTCACGAACTTCGAAGCCGGCACGCTCACGGCTGAGACCACCAGGGCCCAAAGCCGACAAACGACGCTTGTGGGTGAGACCAGCCAACGGGTTGACCTGATCCATGAACTGTGACAGCTGCGAGGTTCCGAAGAACTCTTTGATGGCAGCGACCACTGGACGGATGTTGATCAGCGTCTGTGGGGTGATGGCTTCGACGTCTTGGGTGGTCATACGTTCACGTACGACACGTTCCATACGAGAGAGACCAACACGAACCTGGTTTTGGATCAGCTCGCCAACGCTGCGGATACGACGGTTGGCGAAGTGGTCTTGGTCGTCAAGGCGGTAGCCCTCGTTGGAATCTGCCAGGTGCAGAAGGTACGTGCACGTGGCAAGTACTTCGGCCTGGCTGAGCACATGGTGGCTGTCTTCCGGAACCGACACGTCGATGCCGAACAGGTCACCAATCTTCTCGATTTCAGTCGAGAGCTTCTTGTTGAGCTTGTAACGGCCAACCTTGGTGAGGTCGTAACGCTTGGGGTTAAAGAAGGCATTTTCGAAGTAAGCACGAGCCGACTCGATTGATGGCGGTTCGCCTGGACGAGCCTTCTTGTAAATCTCGATGAGGCTTTCTTCACGGGTGGTGAAGAGGCCTTGGTCTTTTTCCCACTGTTCTTCCAAGAACGAGAAGTGGTTGACGAAGCGGTTGAGGAAACCTGGGTGCGCTTCTTCGTGGAAGCCCAACGCTCGCAAGATGACGAACATCGACACACGACGCTTACGGGCAAC
>JANMEI010000398.1:0-2685 GCA_031376865.1 Acidimicrobiia bacterium
ACGATCTACAACAACGTATTTATGGGACGAGAACGCACGAACGCGTTTGGTTTTGTGAAACGAAAAGAAGAAATCGCCGAAACCGAGGCCTTACTTCGTCGAATCGGGTACACCTCAAAGGTGTGGACCCCAACCTCGACGGTGAATAAATTGTCCGGCGGTGAGCGCCAGGGTGTCGCGATTGCGAGGGCCATTCTGTTCAACAGCCGGTTGGTGCTCCTCGACGAACCGACAACCGCAATGGCATTGTCGGAAGTTGGTGAAGTGATGGAGTTCATTGTGGATCTGAAACGGGACGGAAAATCGGTCATCTTTATTAGCCACAATCCGTGGGACGCACATGCAGTAGCAGATCGGTTTGTGATCCTCGACCGGGGTCGAGTGGTTTTTGATGGTCCAAAAGGCAATATGTCCGCAGATGAATTTGTTGTGCTGTTGAAAGACTCGGCACGAGGAAAGGTACGGCAATGACTACCGCTGATTACCCCGAGCTGCTGATCTCGGCGAAACAAGCCACCAAAGCCAAAAGGGTGTTGATCCCTGAACGATTCAAACCGGTGCTGGGCGCTGCCGTATTTTTCATCATCATGATGATGATTTTTATCATCGCTGCGCCGAGAGTGTTCCTTGATTTCGGCATCTTCTCTGCGGTGTTTTTGTCACTTCCAATCTTCATCATTCTTGGCATCGGCTTAGTGTTCGTCACGGTCGCTGGCGAAAGTGATCTGTCGTTTCCGTCGATCGTTCCGCTTGCTGGCTTGACTTATACAGTCACGTTTACCACCTTCAACATGAATTTCTGGGTTGCCCTGCTCGCTGCGGTGGCGGTCGGCGTCACCTGTGGCTGGCTGAACGGGTTTTTGGTGACTCGGTTGGGATTGTCGTCATTGATCACGACACTGGGCATGAATTTTGCTTTGGCCGGTTTGACGCAGGTGTTGAACCGAGGTCAAATTCGCATCTTGTCTGAATATGACGATTCTCGGATTAGGCACGCGATCGTTGGTTCGTGGGGCCCCATTCCCTCGCAGATGTTTTGGGCTGCAGGAATCGCTGTGATGTTGGGGATGGTTTTTCATCGACATAAGTTGGGCATACATGTGCATATTGCCGGAGACAATCCAGAAGCAGGCCGAGCAATGGGCATCAACATCGAACGGACCAAGACCATTTCATTTATGATCGTCGGCGTCTGCTGCGCGCTGGCGGCTGTTATTGCCATTCTGCTCAACTCCACCTATTACTCAACCATGGGTGACTCACTACTCCTTCCTGTGCTTGCCGGGGTATTCGTTGGTGGAACCCCCGTCGGGGGTGGCCGAGGCACAATTGGTGGCCTCGTGATCGGGGCGGCAACCGTGGTCTTTATTCAGACCGGGGTGGTAGCTATCGGGCTTGACGGCTATTACACAAGCCTTGGGTTTGGTGTCGTCATTGTCCTGTCGCTACTGGGCCACCGACGATTCTCCGGACGACTCACTAAGTAATGCCGCACCGAAGCGTGATGGCGGTTGTTATCTCGACGTTGTCTAAAGGAAAGCTATGCGTATAGATCATGTTGAGTCGTTACATCAGATTGAGTACGACGAGGCAATCGGTCTGCCCGTCAGCGTGACCTACCGCTCAGGAGATATCTCGCAAACGGTCGAACTCTCGATGACGCTACGTGTTGACGTCGGAGGAACCGAGGAGCGCAGCCCCACCGGGGGACTGGCTTACATCGGTACGTCGGTGTTGACCGACGCGCGAAGGTCAGGTGACGTCAGTTCGTATGAATCCCCATCGGGACTGGCCTGGCATGTCCCAGTCGAACTGCGCGCAGCGCCAGGGACCGCCCACTCGACGGATGTGTTCAGTGCGGCCCTCGTCTATCGAATGAATCGAAGTGGACCTGCCATCTCGGTTGGCTTGCATGTACCTGGTGGGCAGCCCCTGGTGGTTCGCAACGTTCGCGTCGAGGTGACCCTAGCGCTGGCAAAACAACACTGGCGAGTGACATCACCTGGCAATGGTGTTGGATCGCTGACTCCCTTGGAACAGGTGACAAAACCAATTGGGGTGTCGCCACTCGGCGGTCTGCGAGGAGCGAGCGGGCTGATTCACTTCTCGCCAGCGACCGGTGACGAAGCAGTGGCGTTGTGGGTTGATGACGACGTCGAAGTACCCGAGATCGCCTTTTCGGGGTTGTCCAGCAACACCGCATCGTGTGCGATCACGTCCAATTTTTCCGCTGACCTTTCCGGGACTCAGTCCAACGATCTTCAATTCTTCTCGCTTGACCTGTCGGTGCCGCGCTGGTCATCGTTCCCCGAAACGTTCGATGGATGGCTCCGTTCACGCGGACTGACCTCGCCCGGTCAACCCCCTGATTGGGTGCTCGGCGCCATGATTTTCGAAGCGCAGATCGGGTTTTCAGTTTTTGCCGAAGTGCACCGTTACAGCCCCTACCCAGAAGTTACTGATCTGATCGCAGATCTCGACCGGATCGCGGCCTTGGGCTTCACGGTCATCCAACTCATGCCGCGGCAGCCCTACCCCAGCTACAACGTTCACGACTATTGGGACGTCGATACTTCTTACGGCCCGATTGATCTCATCAAGAAGTTGGTCAGCGAAAGTCATCGCCGCGGCATTCGGGTCATTCTTGATGTGTTGTTACATGGCGTACTTGATCAAGAGTCGATT
>JANMEI010000415.1:0-2430 GCA_031376865.1 Acidimicrobiia bacterium
GTGAATCCGGTAGATGAAGTTGATCCAGTGGATGAAGTTAGTCGGGCAGGTGAAGCAAGCCGTTTGTTTCTGCCAGCAGCCCTTCGCTCAGCAGCCCGTCGATCAGCGCCATCACTCGGTCTGATTGATTGTCTAAAGTCAACGCTTGCACGGCGTCACCACGGCGCAACGAGGAAGCAGCCAACTTGAGCAGCTTGCCGCGAATCTGACGATCGCTCCCGGCAAACGTGGCTTGCTTCACAGATACGCCGGAGGTCCCGATGGCTGGATCCGCACCGATGCCTTTGTACGCGCACTTAGCACTTACCGGACAGATTTCGCAGGACGGACTCCGAAGCGTGCAGATCTTCGCCCCAAAGTCCAACAGGGCTTGATTCCACGCCCACCCTTCCCCGGGAGGCAGGGCTTCGTCAGCAGCACGTTGCACTTCGGAACGATTCAACTGACGATTGCCCCATCGGGCCAACACGCGCGCCGTATTGGTATCGACCACTGCAACATCGGCCCCAAAAGCAAACGCCATCACGGCGCGAGCAGTGTACGGACCAACTCCAGGAAGCAGCAGTAACTCATCGAGCGTGTCAGGAAACGCGCCCTGCTTCGTGATCAACGCAGCACACGCATGCAGGTTTTTCGCCCGGCGAGGGTACCCGAGCCCTTGCCAGAGGCGAAGCACTTCACCGAGCGAAGCAGCCGCACACGAGGCTGGGGTTGGCCAATTCTCAAGGAACAGGTGCCACTTCGGAACAACCCGATCGACCTGTGTCTGTTGGGCCATCGCCTCGCTGACCAAGATCGCCCACGGGTCTCGTGTGTGACGCCACGGAAGGTCACGGCCATGATCAGCGGCCCACGCCAGCACCGCATCGGCTCGATTGGCGCGTTTTGCCATTCGATCAGTGTGCCATCAGAATCAGCGATCTGCCATGTCACCGCAGTGATGGGGTTCGGCTTCAAGTTGGTCGACTGCCGTTGTGCGGACCGCCATCGCTAACCTTGGCAAATGGGTTCAACCAGCACTCCAGTAGTAGCGGATCTCACGGCGGCGGCGTTGGCCGTTCAGGCGTGCCGAGCGGTTGTTGACGGGTGCATTACGCACCTCAATCGCAGCGGCGATCGATCCGATGCCATCATCGACGCCAACCAGCAGGTGGCCTATGACCTTGCGCATGCGGCTTCGGCCGTCGAAAACGCCCGCTCGGTTATCGAATACGGCTCGAGGGGCGCGGTGGAAGCGACGATCGCGTGCGCATTTGTTGCTGATGCGGCGCACGATGTGGCCTCGCGATTGCTGGGCCGCGAAGCCGACTGGGGTGCTGCTCCCGGTGCGCTCGACTCGGTCATGGCATTCGTTCGCACCTACCGATCACCCGCATTTCTGGCCGATTTGTGCGATCAACTTGCAGCCTCGAGTGGTGGGCCTCGCCATCTCGATCCAGACTTCGATATGGTGGCCGATTCGTTTCGCCGTTTTGCGGAGGAACAAGTTCGTACGCACGCAGAGCATGTTCATCGCCACAACACAGACGTACCAGAGAGCATCATCAGCGGTCTTGCTGAGATGGGTGGGTTCGGTCTGTCGGTCCCCGAGGAATTCGGTGGTTACGCCACCGGTGGCGAAGGTGAATATGTGGGCATGGTGGTTGCCACCGAAGAATTGTCACGCGGTTCGCTTGGCATCGGCGGGTCATTGATCACCCGGCCCGAGATCATCACCCGGGCGCTGGTCAAAGGCGGTACCGCTGCCCAAAAGCAAGAGTGGCTGCCGAAGATTGCAACAGCAGAAGTCATGGCCGCCGTGGCAGCTACCGAACCCGACTATGGGTCAGATGTCGCTGGCCTGAAAGTCACTGCCACTGCAGTTGAAGACGGTGCGTCGTACTCCATCAACGGTGTCAAAACTTGGTGCACGTTCGCAGCTCGCGCCAATGTGTTGCTCCTTCTTGCTCGTACTGACCCAGATCGCACCAAAACTCATCGGGGTCTCAGCCTGTTCATTGTGCCGAAGCCAATCGCAGACGGTCACGGCTTCGAGTTCACACAGGAGCATGCAGATGGAACTGTCGGCAAAATGGAAGGCCGCCCCATCGATACGCTTGGGTATAGAGGTATGCACTCATACGAAGTTGCGTTGGAGGATTGGCGAGTTCCTGCGAATCATCTCATCGGAGAAGAATCGGGCCTCAACAAGGGCTTTTACTTCCAAATGGAAGGATTCGAAAACGGTCGCCTACAAACCGCGGCCCGTGCGGTGGGTTTGATGCAAGCGGCGTACGAATCAGCTGTTTCCTACGCTGACAATCGAAAAGTGTTTGGGCAAAACGTCGGCGAGTACCAACTCAACAAAGTGAAACTCGCCCGCATGGCAGTGGTCATCCAAGCCAGCCGTCAGTTTTCTTATGACGTTGCCAAGTTGATGGGCAAAGGCGA
>JANMEI010000418.1:0-8761 GCA_031376865.1 Acidimicrobiia bacterium
CGCTCCGGGTTGTCTACCGTCCGGGCATGGGGCATCTCACGGAGTTCGCCCTCGAGATTGGAGCGTTTTCGCTGCGGTACTTTCAGGACTATTACGGCATTGCTTACCCCGGCAAGAAGATGGATCTCATCGCCCTGCCGGATTTTGCTGCCGGAGCCATGGAAAACTTGGGCGCGGTCACCTTTCGCGAGATGTTGCTCCTGGTTGATCCTGCGAAGGCATCGCACATTGAGTTGGAACGAATCGCCGACGTGGTGGCTCACGAAATTGCCCACATGTGGTTTGGTGATCTTGTCACCATGTCGTGGTGGAATGGCCTGTGGCTGAACGAAGCTTTTGCTACGTACGCAGAGATTGCGTGTGTGGCAGCGTTCCGGCCAGAGTGGGACCGCTGGACATCGTTCGGCGTGTATCGATCTGCAGCAATGTCGGTCGATGCCTTGCACTCAACCCGTCCGATCGAGTTTCCGGTCATCTCACCATCAGATGCGGATGGCATGTTCGATGTGCTCACTTACGAGAAGGGCGCCTCCATTTTGCGCATGCTCGAGCAATACCTTGGTGAGGAGAAGTTCCGAGACGGTGTGCGTCATTATCTCACTAAGCATGCTTACGGTAATTCCGAAACCACCGATTTGTTTGAATCGCTCGAAGAAGTCAGCGGCGAACCGGTTGCTGAAATGATGAACGGCTGGGTATTCACCGGTGGATTCCCGTTGATTAGTGCGTCAGCAGAGCCTGGTGGCATCTCGTTGAGCCAGGAGGCGTTCACGTACCTACCCGACGGACCGAAAACTACCTGGCTCGTGCCGGTGCTGTGGCGAGGCGTTGACGGGGCCGGAACTAACGGTCGTTCGCTATTGGGCCGTGTCGATGCAGTATCTGTGCCGAGTGGCGACAGTCCAGTTGTGGTTAACGCCGGCGGGCATGGCTTCTATCGGGTTCGCTACGATGCGGAGTTAGCGCAGCGATTGCAGCCAGTGTTTGCGTCGCTTCCGCCCATCGAGCGATACGGGATCTTGAACGACACGTGGTCGGCAGTACTGTCAGGCGCGATTGGGGTCGAGGCGTTTATGTCCCTCCTCCAGTCGATGACGGCGGAACGAGATCCCAACGTGTGGTCTGCCGCGATCACGGGTCTTTCAGCGCTGAATCACATTGCCGATGCTGACGCCCGGCCCGGTTTGCAGTCGTTGGTCCAACGAATTGCCGAGCCAGCCCTTGCTGATTTGGGTTGGGAATCAAAAGATGGCGAATCGGCCCAGGTTGCGCAATTGCGGGGTTCGTTGATCTCCACACTTGGCGTACTTGGCGCCCATCAACCAACTCGAGATGCAGCCGCCGCGTTGGTTGGAAAAGCTGTTGATGGTGCGCTCGCACCTGATGTCGCCGCTGCGGTGATTACGGTTGCGGCCCGCTCAGGTGATGCTGCCTTATGGGATCGTTACAACGAGACCCGCAAGACTGCCAGCCCGCTCGAAACGATCCGTTGCCTGCAAGCGCTCACCGGATTTGAAGACCCAGCGTTACGACAGCGGACGTTAGATTTGGTGCTCAGCGACCAGGTCCGCTCGCAAGACTCACCATTTGCGTTCGTTCGTATGTGTGCCGATCAAGTCAATGGCCCACATGCTTGGGCGGCGCTTCGTGATCATTGGGACACGTACAGTGCCAAGATTCCGTCCAACATCGTGGGCCGCATGCTCGATGGTCTCACCCAGCGCACCGAGCCGGGGCTGAGCGCCGAGATCACTGCCTTCTTTACTGCGCGTCCGATTCCGCAGGCCGGCAAAAGCATCGAACAAAAGCTTGAGTTGTTGTCGGTCAACCAACGATTGCGTGATCGCGAATCGGCCAGGTTGATCACCGTCCTGACCACCGCGTAACTCCGAGTGGAGGTTTTGGCTAGGCGTTGATGGGTTCGGCCCGGCTGGACAACGCAGCCACGGAGACCGCCGAGGTAATGCCGCGCACGTCAAGCTCGCCCATCCACCGGGTAGACACCCAATCGGGGGCCGATTGAGCCACGGTGTCAGTTACCAGCACTTCGCCGGGTGACGCTTCGTTGCATAGTCGGCTGGCTAGGTTCACCGGCATCCCGATGTAGTCGTCGCCTTCAAACAAGATCACCAACCCGCTGGCGATTCCACCGCGTAACGGCAACGGAAACGACAGTTCCTGCAGTTCCTGTTCAATGGCTAACACTGCTCGCACGAGTGGCCCGGACTCAACCGCGATGATCATGGCGCCATCGCCCAACCACTTGTCGATGCGCACTCCCATGCGGCTTGCGACGCGCCGAACGACGATGCGAAAATCGGCCAACGCTGAGACTGCCGCTGCATCGCCGCGCTGATCGGTGTACGCGGTGAAGCGGCTGATGTCGATGAACGCAAACGTGCGTTCGACACGAGTCACCTGTTTGGCCGCGTTCATGTGACAAACGTAACAAATTTCGGGTGGCTAAGCGTCCGAATTAGATCGGGTTCTGAGTCGGCTCGCATCACTTTGAGCGACCAACACGTCAATCATCGGGCCGTGACCAACTTGTTGCGGCCACCCTGCTTGGCCTCGTACAACGCTCGGTCGGCCTCAGACACCACATCATGAAGGGGAACGAGTCCATCACGGCCAGTCGAGACAGCAAGGCCCGCCGAGGTCGTTATCACGACCAATTTGTCTCCGAGTTCGATTGGTTCGTCACTAATACCGTGTCGAAGTCGTTCAATCATCGATTCGGCGGTGGCTTGATCGACACCATCGAACACAACGAGAAATTCGTCGCCTCCATAACGCCCGACGAGGTCATTTGATCGTGTGGTGTGGGCGAGGCGGTGCGAGATTGCTTGCAGCACCTGGTCGCCGCCCCCGTGGCCAAAGCTGTCGTTGATGTCCTTGTAGTAGTCGATATCAAACAAACAGACGAAGGTCGGAGCTCCCGCTCGTTGATTGCGGGCCAAACGACGCTCAGCGAGTTCAAGCATCCGCGCCCGGTTCAAAATTCCTGTGAGTTTGTCGACGTTGGCCTTTTGGGCGATCGATTCCACCCGGTGCTTGAGTACCCAGTACAGCGCGGCGGCCAACAAGGCCGTGACGATCCCGCTGATCAGTACCGCCTCCAACAGTCGGTTTTGCAATCGACCACTTTCAGCGAAGTAGTCCGATTCGGGGGACGCGACTGCGATTCGCCAGCCAGGTGATCCTGCGATGCGTTGGACCACCATTGCCATGTTCTGCTCATTTGACCGATACCGAGTCACCATAGGTACGTCGTCGGGGTCGGCCAATTCCGCGGGGATCAAGGACCTTGCCGCACCACCCAAACGTTCGGAGCGGCGATTGACAATGACCGCCGAGCCCTTGGGGCTCACTCGCAACGTCTCCACATACTCGTGAATTTCAGACAATTCAATATCGACACCGACCACTGGGCTGGCAGGGTTATTTGGGTCGATCATTGATGCCGTGGTGATGCCGGGTTTCTTTGATGAGGCGAATTCGTACGGCTCGGTCCAGGCTGATCCGCGCTCTTGTGTCGCGAGCGTGAACCATGGGCGCGTTCGCGGGTCGTAGGTATCGTCGGTCACTAAATCGACTGTTGCTGAAGCCGTGCTGGTTGGCCGCAGGTAACGCTTTACCGTCCGGGTGGATCCGTTGATCGTAATGATCTTGGTCGTGAAACCTCCCTCAGGGTTCTTGGAGACAAACACAAAACTTCCATCCGCCCGCCCAATGAATGCCCCGGTGGCATGCGGTGTGTGCTCGAGGGCATTCAGAAACGCTGCTTCCAATTGCGCATCGTCATTTTCACCAATGGTCAGCGAAAGGTCGGTCAATAGTTCGGCCAGCCGGTGAGGTCCATCGAGATATGAACCGATCTTCGCCGTTGATTCGCGACTTGCGTTCAACAAGTCGGCCGAGAGGCGATTTCGAAGTACGTCCTTGCTGGCCGACCCAATCGTGAGCGACGCCACCGCCAAGGTGATGAGTTGCACAACCGCAAGTAGTCCCATGAACATCAGCCGCATGCGACGGCTACCCGTATCCGCAATCGGCCGAGCAGCAGGGATCTCCGTTGAGCCTGACAGCGAAGTTGTCCCCGCTGTCGATCGTCGGCTCAGTCTGCTCAACATGGGTGATCTATCGGCACGTTAGCGGTCGAACTTGATCAAACAAGCGGAAGATTTCCCCCCGAATGGATTCACTAGTGAACCAACGCGCAACAATGGACGTCGGTTAACCAAGCCTTGTCACGGGCTTATCCGGCCGCCCACATCGCGGCATAGGCGCCGTTTGCGGCAAGCAACGCAACGTGTGAGCCCACTTCAACCACCCGGCCGTGTTCCATCACCACAATCCGGTCGGCGCGTCGAGCGGTGTCGAGACGGTGAGCGATAAGCACAGTGGTTCTTCCGGCGGTTTCGGCCGAGAGCACGCCGAGGGCTTGCTGAACGCGTGCCTCGGTAGACAGGTCGAGTTGGGCTGTCGCTTCGTCGAGGAGCAAAATTTGTGGATCCACCAGGTGGGCTCGTGCGAGCGCGACGAGTTGACGTTGTCCGGCGGAAAGGTTACGGCCGCGCGCGCTCACGACCGTATCATATCCATCCGGCAGTTCGGCTACGACGACATCGGCGCCGACGCTTCGTACGGCGCGCATCACATCTTCCCGGGTGGCGTCGGGCCGTCCGTACGCCACATTGTCGAGGATCGTGCCGCTAAAGAGGACGGCATCCTGCGGCACACTGCCCAGTCGCGATCTGAACTCGCCGAGTTCCATGTCGCGTAGGTCGACTCCACCGGCGCGAACTGTGCCCTGGGTGGGATCGTAGAGACGGGCCAACAGTTTGATGAGCGTCGACTTGCCTGCACCCGTGGTGCCGACCAGCGCAACGGTCTCTCCCGGTTCGATAGACAGCGACACGTCTGTAACTGCGTTGTGAGTAGCACTGGCGTAACGAAACGACACGTGATCCAGTTCGATTCGACGCACCGACACGGGTACCGGTAGTGGGTGCTCTGGCGGGGGCGTCCCGGTTTGCTCATCAAACAATTGCGACAGCTTTTTGTTGGCAGCGCCAGCTTGTTGCCACGTGTCAAAGATTTGCGAGAGTTGTTGGATGGGCGAAAAGAACTGATTGAGGTACAGAACAAACGCGGCGATGACACCTATGTCGACCATGTTTCGATCGACCCGACCGAGTCCGACCGAAAGGACTAACGCAGTGGAAGCGATACCAACGAACTCCACGATTGGAAAGTAGATGGCGTTGGCCCGTTGGCCAGCGAGGCGCGCCTTGCGGTGCGACTCGACGATCTCTGCAAAATCGTCGGTGTTTCGTGATTCGCGCCCCGCCGCCTGGACGACACGAACGCCGTTGAACGATTCGGCCAGTCGAGCGTTCACCGTTGCTAACCGATCACGGGATCGATCATATGCACGCGAAGAAACGCGACGAAACCACAACGTGGCAACAATCAGAATTGGTAAGCCTGCCATTGCCAGTGCGCCAAGCACCAGATCCTGCGACACCATGATCACCATCACCACCACCAAGGTGAGTCCGTTGACCAACAGGCTGATTACTCCTTGCTGAAAGAATGTCCCGAGCGCATCAACATCGCTTGTCACACGAGTGAGCAATCGACCCGAGAGCTCTCGCTCGTAAAAATCAAGCGAAAGGCGTTGCAGCTGCCCAAACACCTTTACTCGAACGCGATACAAGATTCGTTCGGAAAGAAGGCCGGCCAACACCGTATGCACTCGAACGATTGCAACCGAAGCCATGGAAACAATGAGGAAGCCAAGCACCACCCGGTCGAGCGAGTCAACGTCACTGGTTTTGATGCCAGCAATTCCGCGTTTCACAAACCACGGACCGGCTAAGCCAAGGAGGGTGTCGAACCCCACTAACGCCAACACCAGCATCAAGGGGCCGACCTCGTGGGAGAGCAATGTTCCCGCAGTATGGGGCGCGGGCTGGGAGAGCGCGTTCGTCACCATCAGTGCGGATGGTTCTCTAGGAACGTCGCGGATCGGTTGGAGTTCCGCAATTCGGGCAAGCGAACCGGGATCAGGAATTGCGAACCCCGCACCCATCGGCCCCATGGCATTGGTTGGGGGTCCAGCGACTGGTTGTGGTCGAAACGACGGACTGGCCCGGGTAGGGGCTGGTTGGCCCAATCCGGCGGGCACTAACGAAACCACGGACTTCGCTGGATGAGTTGGATGACCTGGATCAGCTGGATTCGTTACAGAGTCAGCTCGGAGTACTGCAGCTTCCGACGATGCATCGAGTCGAGCTGCCGTTCGAGCGGCCTCGGCAGCACGATCGGCGTCATCGGTTTCGGCCAGCAAAATTCGGTACGTTCGGCACCGCTCGAGCAACTCCTCATGGGTACCAGCATCAACTATGCGTCCGCCTTCCATCACCACTATTCGGTCAGCGAGGGAAAGCGTTGAGCGACGATGGGCCACCATCAAGACGGTGCGTCCGCGCATTGCGGAGTCCAGCGCCTGGTGCACCGAATGCTCTGTACGCGTATCAAGAGCAGATGTGGCGTCGTCGAGCACAAGAATACCCGGGTTGCTCATCAACGCACGGGCCAACGCCAATCGTTGTCGTTGACCGCCTGAGAGTGTCAGCCCTTGTTCGCCCACCACCGTGTCGTAACCGTTCGGCAGTTCGTTGATGAACTCATCGGCTTCGGCAATCTTTGCAGCCGCCACGATGTCATCCAACGATGCATCTGGCCGAGCAAACGACAGGTTGTCGCGAACACTTGACGAGAACAGAAATGCGTCTTCGAAGACCATCGAAACACGAGATCTCAGCGACGCCATCGTGACAGATCGAACGTCGTAACCATCAACGGTGACGGAGCCGTTGGACAACTCGATGAAACGCCCAAGGGTCAAAGCAACGGTGGACTTTCCTGACCCGCTCGATCCAACAATGGCAACCCGTTCTCCCGGCGCCACCTCAAGCGTTACCCCATCGAGGGCACGGTGACCGCCCGGATAGGTAACTTCTGCGACGTCAAACCGAACCCGACCCGGGCCGGCTGGCAATTCGATAGCGCTGGCGCTATCCACGATCGATGGTTGGTAATCAAGCAGTTCGAAAATTCGTTCTGTTCCGGCCCGAGCTTGCTGAGTAACGGTCAGAATGATCCCTGACATACGAACAGGGTTTGCCAGTTGGGACAGATAGGTAAAAAACGCGACCAGTGTTCCAACGCTGATGGTTCGGTCAATCGCCAAACGGCCACCGATGGCCAGGGTGGCAACTAATCCCAGCGCAGGGACAGCGGAAAGCAACGGTGACCAGCGCGCTTGTATCCGAGTTGAACGGGCACGGCTCCCAAACAGCTCTCGGGCCGAGGTATCGAATGCGGCGAGTTCGCGTCGTTCTTGCCCGAAGCCTTTCACCACGCGCACGCCCGAAATCGCTTCTTCTGCACGGGTGGCGAGGTCGCCGACTCGGGCCAGCGCGTCGAGGTTGGCAGGAAACGTCCACTTTCGAAGTTGCCGGGCCAGCAGCACTAGCGGTGGAACCATCGCCAAGGCAATCAACGTCAGTGGAATCGACAGAGTGGCCATCACTACAATCGACAGAACGAGCTGAACCAGTGTTGAGGACAGCAGCGGTCCAAACGACAGCAGCCCTCCGATGAGACCGACGTCAGCGTTTGCTCGGCTGACAACCTGCCCTTGCGCAAGTGCATCGTGCGTGATGGGGTCAAGGGTTTGGAGATGGTCGTGAATCCGGCGACGCAACGCAGCTTCTGTTCCTGCCGACAGCTTGCCCGCATGCCAGCGACGAAGATAGATAGTAAGTGCACGTATTGCACCGGTAAGCAGCAGGAGAACCAATCCAAAAGTGCGAGAACCAACCCCATCGATTAGTCGACTAATGAGGAGTGGTGATGCAAGCGTGGCCAAGACAACGAGGGCTGCGGCACCAAATGCGATACTGCCGTCAACGCGTTCCGGCCCCATCACACCAATGAGGCGACGCAGCCAATGGGGTTTCACAAGCCGAGCAGTTCTCGAAACCGCATGCCACGTTCTTTGTAGTCTCGGAACCGCCCAAACGATGGTGCCGCAGGAGACAGAAGCAGCACGCCACCAACAGGAACCGCGTCAAGTAACAACGGGACCGCTTTGTCGAAATCATCTACCTGCTGGACGGCGACAGCATGGTTACCGGCAGCGTGGCATGCAGCCTCGATCAGCGCTCCGATCCGGGGTCCTGATTGGGGAACCCCAATCACCGTGGTTGGGGTGAGTCGCTGCGACAGTGCAGTCGCCAGCGCCTGGTAATCAAGGCCGCGGTCGTGGCCACCGATCACAATCCCTACGGGCCTATCGGCGTACGCCGCGAGGGCAGCTATCGCCGCCTGCGGAGCGGTCGACAGGCTGTCGTCGATGACGAGCCGCCCATCAACCATGCCAACAGTTTGGAGTCGATGGTCGAGCGGGCGAAAGGCGGCAAGCGCATCGATCAACGTTTGCTGGCGTTCAACAACATCCCAGCCGGCAAGACGAAGCGCAGTCAATGCTCCACAGACGTTTTGGGCGTTATGCACACCTACCAATGGGATGCCAGCCGCACTAACGAACTGACCACGATGGCCATCGGAAATGCCTCCACGAGTATTGACATGAAACCCATCGGGCACTTCGTACGCTTCAACCTGTTCGGCCTCTGCAGTGAGGAGTCGGGAAACGTCACGGTTACCGAGATTCGCCGCAATGACA
>JANMEI010000429.1:0-3708 GCA_031376865.1 Acidimicrobiia bacterium
GCCAACGGGTCGTCGTGATGCACCACCGCTGACGGTTTGATGACCGCAGCAACACGGGCATCTTGGCTTTGTTCCCGTGTCTTTCTTGCTTGTTCCTTCGCGTTTGGTTTGCTCTCGACGTCATCGTCAGGTGGAGTCGACTCGAACGTGGGCCGTGGCGTCGCAACCGTCGGAGCATCGAAAGCTGAACCAGTTGACCGTGGTGGGGTCGGCTTTGGCTCAGGCGCAAGAGCTTTACGGACGTCCGTCGGAGCCGACGGTGGCGTCGTCGCAACGGGGGGTTGCGGTGCGTCTACCTCGGCTGTTGGTTTACTCGTTGTGGGTTTGCTCGTTGTGGGTTTGCTCGTTGTTGGCGCGACGAGCTTCGCTGCCGGTGCCAGTTCAGGCTTCGGCGCCACCGTTGGTGTCGTTGATGGTGTTGGTGTTGCAACGACCGGCGTGCGAGTCGGCGTCGTCGGGGACGCCCCTACCGAGCGATCTGACTTGTCACCGACGACTGACGCATCGCCAACAGCGGGTTGACGCATTGGTGGGATGTCAATTCGGGTCGGCTCGTCGGGACCGACGGGGTCAAGCGATGCCCGGCCTGCCTCTGGAACTCGGGGTCGAGCTGGTTCGGAGCTGCCACCCACTGTTTCGCGCAATCGGACCAACGCAGAACGGAGGTCGTTAACTGAGCTGAACCGATCAGTTGGTTGCTTGGCCAGACAGCGGCCAATAATCACCTCAAGCGCGCGGGGTAGGTCCGGATTGAGTTTGCGCGGAGCTGCCGGCACGCCACTCAGTTGCTTGCGACGCACCTCATCGAGGGTGGACCCATTAAACGGTGCTCGGCCTGTGACCAACAGATACAACAACTGCCCGAGCGCGTATACGTCGGTGCGTTCGGTGGGATCTTCGCCGCGAATGGTTTCGGGTGCTGCCCACCGGGCAACTTCGAGGTCGGTATTCTCAGGCAAGAGTTGATCGACCCCAAAGTCGGCAACTTTGACCAAACCTGATGGGCTTACCGTCACCACATTTGGACGCAGCCCGCCATGCAAGGCGTTGTTTCGATGTGCATATCCAATCGCCGATGACACGCCCAGCATGATGTGGATCGCTCGTTCGATCGGGATTGCACCCTTGTCGTCGATGTAACTCTGGACGGTTCGCCCATTTTGGCGTTCGGTGATGACGAAGTACACCGGGCCCGGTCGATCGGCAAACCCGTTCCGTTCACGACCCCAGTCGTAGACGCCGACGATGTTCGGGTGGGTCAAACTGGCGGCCATCTGAACTTGTTTGCGGAAGCGCTCGACAAAGTCTTTTTCGGCCGCCAACTCGGGTTTGAGAGCGCGAAACAGCACGTTGCGGCTTAGCAGCAGGTCTTCTGCTGGCAGGTCATCGGTCAGTGTTGATGACCGAACCCGCTCCAGCACAACCTGGTAGCGCTCATTAACGACTGCCGTCGACTCCATAACCTCACCAACCTAGCCAGAATAACGGCACTAACCAGGTCATATGTATACAGAAAGTAGTCATGCTGAGGATTTCCACCGCTATGGGGCCGTTACTTCGAGGGCGGTTGACATCACTTTTCCGAGTACCGGGGCGGCTATCCGTCCTCCGGTGGTGGCCGAAACCTCGTTCTGATTCTCAATAATCACTGCGATTGCTACCCGTGGATTGTCAGCGGGCGCAAAACCGATCGTCCAGGCATGGGCACGAAGCTTGGCGGCGTCACCGGTGCCAGTGGTGGTTTGTGCCGTTCCTGTTTTGGCGGCGACCAACACCCCTGGCAGTGCAGCGCGGGTGCCGGTTCCGGTGAGGACGGCCTGAATCATGAAGTCCTTGATCTCGGCAGCTACCTCCGGCGTCGTGCCGGTCATCCAAGTCTTCGGGTCAGCGGTTCGAACCACGGCGCCGCTTCGTTCCTGCACCTTGGCCACTACATATGGTGCAGGAACGCGTCCACCATTGGCGATTCCGGCGGCGACCAAGGCCATCTGCAAAGGGGTAGCTCGGACATCGCTCTGGCCAATCGCACTTTGCGCAAGGGCGGGCGTGTTGCGTTTATAAAACGACGTTGCCGGAAACACTGATGCAACTGCGCCAGGGGCAAGGTCGAGTGGTGGGCGTGAATCAAACCCGAACGCCCGGGCCCGCGCTCCCAGTTCGTCGGGGCCTAGATCAAGTCCAATCTGAGCGAAGGACGTGTTGCACGACACGACGAAGGATTGAGTCAGGGTCCCGCCGCACGCTTTGCCGCCAAAGTTTCGAAGTGGCCGGTTGGTCAACGGCAATGGCAGTTCGCTGATGGTGGGGAACTCGGTGTCTGGCGTTACCGTCCCACTTTGCAGCGCTGCGGCCGAAGTGATTGTTTTGAACGTTGATCCCGGTGGATACAACTGGCGCCACGCTCGCGCCAAAAGTGGATCGTTGTCGTCTGCCTCCAGCCGTTTGTACGCAGCAGAAACAGCCTTTTGATCAAGCCCCGACAGGGGGGTCGGATTGAACGAGGGCCACGAGTACATCGCCAACACCGCACCGGTTCGGGTATCGATGGCAACTACCGAGCCCTTTCGCTGTCCGAGTGCAGCAATAGCGGCTCGTTGAACGCGATCGTCGATGGTCAAGGTTACGTCGGAGACCTCGGTCCGATCAGTGAGGAGCTGTTCGAACTTTCCTCGACTGATGACCAATGCACCTTCTCGTCCAGCCAGGACCGAGTTGGCCGTGCGCTCGATGCCAGACGATCCGTAGGTGAATGAGAAGTAGCCCGAGATGTGACCGTATCGAGATCCGAGCGGATATTCGCGAAGGTACGTGAACTTGGATTCGCGATTGGGGTTTCGGGTGCTCCGAGCGATGACCTTGCCGTCTGCGGTGATGATGGACCCACGGAGCTGCCCAAAGTCGCGCACGGCGTTGCGAGTATTGCCGGGTGCCGACGCCAGTTTGGGCCCATCGAGCACCTGAATTTTGAAGAGATTTCCGAACAGCAATGCGAAGAGCAGCAACAGTGCTTTGCCGAGTGATCCGCTACGGGTTGACAGTCCAAGATCGTGATCGCTTCTCACGCGGCCACCTCTTCGTCGACGGAGTTGCGATCGTCGGCAACGCTGGTTTGTGGAGCGGAACCTGCGTGCGAGAGGCGAACCAAGATTGCGATGATGACGTAGTTGATGACCAAACTGGAGCCCCCGTAGCTGACGAAGGGAAGCGTGACGCCGGTAAGTGGCACCAGTCGAGTGACGCCGCCGATGATGATAAACGTCTGTACACCTATAATGGTGGTTAGGCCAGCGGCGAGCAGTTGGTCGAAGGGTCGCACGGCTCGGCGTGCGATTCGGATCCCGCTTCCGATCAGCAACACAAAGCAAAACAACACAGCACTGGTTCCTGCGAAACCAAGCTCTTCGCCAATGGCGGCAAAAATGAAGTCAGTAGCCGCGTAGGGGATACGGGTTGGTGAGCCCAGCGCTAAGCCGGTGCCGCCCACGCCACCAGACCCAAACGCATAGAGAGACTGCACGATTTGAAACGCAGCATCTTGGGCTTCAGGCCATGGGTTACGCCAAATGCGGACGCGGCGCTGCACGTGGCTAAACGCAGACCAACTGGCATAGGAGCCGACGGCAAACATCACCGCGCCCAGCACGAGATAAAAGCGGCGGCCAGTTGCAAGCCACACCATCACAATGAACAGTGTGAAGAACAGCAACG
>JANMEI010000443.1:0-5995 GCA_031376865.1 Acidimicrobiia bacterium
CGGGCCGCGCTCGGTGAGTTGGGATACGGAGCCGAAGAGGTCAAAGCCGTGCTCCGACAGTTGCCAGCCGTTGGAGAGAGCCCTGCGCTACTTCGTCAGGCTTTGGTGCTGTTGGCTGAAGGGGTCAGATCATGACCGATCCGATCCCACCCGTTGAGTTCGACCCAAGTGGTGATGGTGCTCACGAGTTGCATCTGCGGCCAAGCAGCCTCGCCGAGTTCGTTGGACAAGCGCAGGTCAAAGAACACCTGTCCATCGTGTTGGAGGCGGCTCGGCGACGCGCCCAACCTGTTGATCATCTGCTGTTCGCAGGGCCGCCGGGGCTCGGCAAAACAAGCCTCGCTGGCATTGTGGCCAACGAGATGGGGGCTGGGCTTCGCATCACCAGCGGCCCTACGCTGGAACGAGCGGGCGATGTCGCCTCCATCCTGAACGGTCTCAACGAAGGCGATGTCTTGTTTATTGACGAGATTCATCGCATTCCCCGAGCAGTTGAAGAAGTGCTGTACTCGGCAATGGAGGACTTTCAACTCGACATCATGTTGGGTAAGGGTCCAACCGCACGGTCAATTCGGCTCGAGCTTCCGAAGTTCACTTTGGTTGGAGCGACCACCCGGGCTGGGTTGCTCAGTGGACCGTTATATGCGCGCTTTGGACACGTGGCCCGGTTGGACTACTACCGTGTCGAAGACTTGCAAGCGATCATCGAGCGAGCCGCTGGCATCTTGGATGTCGAGATTGTCACAGACGGCGCCTACGAGATCGCTCGGCGCAGTCGTGGCACCCCTCGAATCGCCAACCGCTTGCTGCGGCGCGTTCGCGACTATGCCGAGGTACGCGCAGATGGTGTGATCACCTTTGTCGAGGCTAAGGCTGGCTTGACCGTGTTCGATATCGATGACATTGGGCTCGATCGAGTCGATCGCGCCATCCTCACGGCTCTCTGTAATCGTGGCGGCGACCCCATTGGGCTCTCAACGTTGGCCATCATGGTGGGCGAAGCTGGTGAAACCGTTGAGGAGGTGTACGAGCCGTATCTTATCCAGATGGGCTTCTTGCGTCGGACGCCACGCGGTCGGGTTGCCACTGAGGAAGCGTGGCGTCATCTGGGGTTGGCCGTTCCGGAACGAGCGAAAACGCTGCTGGAAGCCCTCGAAGAAGATCTGCCCAGCAAAAAGCGCTCCTTGGACCGCACCCTGTTCGACGATGATCTCAGTAACGCCAAAGACGATCCTAAAGACAGCCCTAAAGACAAACCCAAAGACCCCTAGCTACGCCGATGCACGTTTCTGAACTTGACTACGAGCTGCCCGAGACGGCCATCGCTCAAATCCCAATCGAACCCCGCGACTCAGCTCGTATGCTCACGTATGTTAACGGATCCGTCGAGCACCGGCTCGTTCGCGACCTCCCGGCATTTCTTCGGGCCGGCGATCTGTTGGTGGTCAACAACACCCGAGTATTGCCGGCTCGGTTGCATCTCCAAAAAGCGACCGGAGGACAAGCCGAAGTGCTGCTGTTGGAGCGACTCGATGAATCAGGGCTGTGGCGCGCCCTGGTGCGCCCCGGAAAAAAACTCCCACCGGGTTCGGTACTTCATCGTGACGGCACCGACCTTCGTGTCGAGATCGACTCCGTCATAGACAACGGTCAACGCCTTGTTCGCATCGGAACCGTTGCCCATCCGTCGCTCTCGGTGAGCGAAGAAACTGACCTACTCAGCCGGTTCGGCGAAGCTCCTTTGCCTCCCTACATCACCGCGAAGCTAGACAAACCTGAGAGATATCAAACTATCTATGCGGAGCAACCCGGATCTGTTGCCGCCCCCACCGCGGGGCTGCACTTCACCAACGACTTGTTTGCTGCACTTGATGCGATCGGGGTCCAGCGTGCGGCGGTGGAGCTGGTAGTGGGCCTCGACACATTTCGCCCAGTCAGTAGCGAACGGGTGGAGGATCACCCAATTCATACCGAACGATTTCGTGTTCCCCCTGAAACGTGGGAGCTGGTGCAGCGAACAAAGGCCGAGGGAGGTCGGGTCATCGCCGTTGGAACCACCAGTGTCCGATCGCTCGAAAGTGCGGCATTTCGTGGCGAGATGGAGGGCCGCACGAATCTCTTTATTCATGGCAGTTTCAACTGGCAGGTAGTGGACTTGTTGCTGACCAATTTCCATTTGCCGCGAACCACGTTGCTGGCCTTGTTGGGGTCGTTCGTCGGGCCGGTCTGGCGGGATCTCTACCAGATCGCGCTCGCCGAGCAGTATCGATTTTTGTCCTTCGGGGACTGCATGCTGGTCCGCCGCCAAGGCCTCCAGTAACCTTTCGTTGTTCGACTGGGTCTGGTCGCCCGCAGAGGAGTAGCAATGTTGTGGTTCGCAATGGAGTTGGCAGCACTGCTGGCGGCATCGTTGCTCGTTGGTCTATTGGTGGGATGGCTGCTTTGGGCGCGGCTACTGAAATCCACCGGTAAACACCACCGAGAACAAGTCACCGTCCTCCACACGCAGGTAGCGTCCTTGGCCGACGAGGGCCGACGAGGTCAGCAACGCTTCGCGTCGGTCGCATCTGAACTTGATGCAACCAAGTTGCTCGTTCAATCGCACACGTCTGAATTGACTCGAACCCGCGAAGCATTTCGGTTACTCCAACAAAATGCTGCCAGCGCCGAATCCGATGTTGTGGAATCGCGACGCTTGCTGGCAGCCAGCCAAACGGAGCTTGATGGTCTCCGAAAGTCCGCTCAGGCGACAGAGAACAACGAAAGCGCAAACGCGGCAGAACTACAAGCGTCTATCCAACGCATCGCAGCTATCGAGCACGACACTGCCGCACGGGTTCAAGGTTTGCAACACACTGTCGACGAGCTTCGTGCTCAGCTCGTTGAAGCCGAACAGCTCATCCAACTGAGGACTGAGGAACACGACGCCACCACCGTGCGGATGCATCACTTAGTGGCAGCACTCGATGCCGCGAGCGAGCGTGCCAATGAAGCTGGCGTTTCCGCAGCTGCCTCGGGTAAGGCGACGTCGACCAACGTGGTTGCGAATTCTGGCGAAACGGTTACACCCGTTGTCCAACGCGATGTACTTGCCCTAGCTGACGCATGGCAGCAACGTTCAGCTGCACTTACGCTCGAAACGCAATCGATGCAACGCGAACTTGCGTTGACACAACGAAGACTCCGCGAAGCAGATCAAACGATGGCTGCTATGCGCGCTGAGTTTGCTGTTATCGTCGAACGAGTCTCGCAAAATGACGCAGCAGCGCGTGAGGCGACCGAAACGGCATTTCGTGAGCAACTTCATGCCACGCTGAGCGAACAAGAAACCGCTCACGCAAGCAATCTCACGGTTCAACTTGCAGAACGAGACGCTGCCTTGCACCAGCTCTTGACGCAAGAGCTTGACTCGCGAGAAATTGAGTTCCAACAGCGCCTCGCCGCAGAGCTCGAGCAACGAGACGCTGTTCATCATGAACAATTGCAACGATTTCGAGAATCACGTGATGTGGAGTACAACGACCACCTCGCCGTCCAACTTCACGACAAAGACGCATCGTTCGCTGCACAACTGAGCGCCCAACTCCAGGAACGCGAAGCAGTCCTTGAGCAACGCGCTGAACGGCAACTGATCGCTCGCGACGAAGCCCACCAGCAACAGTTGGCAGCCGAACTGCGGCAGCGAGACGCCATCCACGCTCAACAACTCGATGAACTCACCATCGCCCTCGACAGCAGGCTCAGCGCGTTGGCGGCGGAGCATCACATGACGCTCGATCACTGGCGCACCGAGCTGGCGCAGCGACAAGACGAAGTCGCCCATCGTTCAGAAGAACTCGCACAACGGTCAGCAGAACTGGCCCACCGTTCCGACGAACTTGCGCACCTGTCTGATGAGCTGGCGCAGCGTTCTGATCAACTTGCGCATGTCAACGCGCAGCTTGCCGATGCTTCGAACCAAGTCACCCAGCTGTCAACAGAGTTGGAACATCAAGCTGCGCATTCCGCCCGGCTTCACGATGAATCTGCTCGGCTTCAAGCTGAAGCTGCTCAGCTCCACGAAGTCATCCAGGACCGTGACGCGCAGTTAGCTGAGCGCGCGCTCGACCTCCGAACGCATCAAGAACGTCAGAACGAGTACACCCAATTGTTGGCGATCCACGACGAAGATCTGGCCCAGCATCATGAAACGTTGCAGCAGCGCGAAGCGCAACTCGCAGAGCTCCAGGTCCAACATCATGAGCTCTCGGTGAACTCCGAACAACTCAGTTCCGAAGTGCTTCGTCTCACAACAGAAGCAGCACGGCTCGAAGAAGAAGTGTCGTCCGCTGCAACCCAGTTACAAGCTTCCGAGTTGTCGGTCAACCATTTTGAGTCCAGTTTGCTTGCGGAACGAGAACTGGTTCAGGTCGCCCAAGCAGAGGCCCACGAGTTTCGCACGGCCTCAGAGCAACGACGAATCGCCCTTGATCAGACGCAAACAGAATTGCAACACGCTCGCGCCGATCTTGTTCGTTCTCACGGCGAACTCAACGAACTCCGTCGGGAAATTGAACAGAATCGAGCAGATTTCGGTGTGCAACTCGGCACCGCCCAAACCGAGTTGGAAGAGGCGCTGCTCAACGTCGAATCCGCACAAGCAGAACTTGAACGGGTGTCCTACGAGCGCCACCTGCTTGAAGAAGCGCACGACCGTGCCAACTCCCTCGCTCAGCTCAGCACCGAAGAGCTACAGCAGGGCAACGAAATCTTGGCTCAGCTCAGAAACAACGTGCAGGAATCAGCCCAGGAAGTGTTAGTCCTCCAGGAACGACACGATGCAGCCCAAGCACAGTGGCAGATTGAACTCGCTGCTTCGCATCAACAAGTAGCTGCGGCGCACGAACAAGTGGCGGCCACACAGCAACAACTTGCTGAACGAGAAGCAGCACTTCATGATGTTCAGCGTGGGGCCGAAGCGCTGGAGTCCGAACTTGTTCTCCAGCTCGAAGCCGTCAACAACGACCTCGACACCTCCGTACAACGGGTCACCGCCGTCGAAGTCGAGAACGCGCAAATTGGCGCTGACTATGACCGGGCTTTGGTTGCCCTCGGCGCCTTGCTCAGCGATCTCCGGGCAGCAGACTCGTTGGTTGAACGGTCCCTTGACGAGTTGGTTGATCAACAACATCGCAGTGAGGCCCTTGCCACCAACGCGGCCGGATGGCAGCGAGAACTCGAGGCGTTGCGTCGAGTGCATGAACGCGCTCGTGAACGTGAACGGGACGACGCTGCTCGGCAACTGCTGTTGTCTACAAACGCACCGACAGGAAAGCGAAGTCGTTCAAGCCAATCAGTGGCAACTGAGCGAGATTGGCCCGCTTCGGTAGATCAGGCCAACGGAACGTCTCGGCTCATCGCCGATGGACAGCAGCATGCTGCTGTCGGCGTCGAAAGCCTGGCTCATCGTTCTGGCTCGGTCGAGGCGATCGCAACTGGCGATGAGCTGCAGCGAATCGAAGGCATCGGACCAAAGATTGCCGCAGCGCTGCGGGCCGGGGGAATCGGTTCGTTTGTTCGACTGCAGGTTGCGTCCGAGGATCAACTGCGGGACGCGTTGGCATCGGCAGGGCTCACGTTTGCCCCCAGTCTTCGAACCTGGGCAAAACAGGCAGGGTTTCTCGTCGACAACGACGAAGTTGGTTTGCTTGACTATCAAACTGCACTGATAGCTGGTCGTGAAGTGGCGCGATGAAAGCGACGAACAAAACCGACGCGACGAACAAAACCGTCGCGAAAAACGAAACCGAGGCGACAGGCGATATCGACGGAACGGCCGAGTGGTCATCGGTTGATCAACTGAGCTCGGTGACGAAACTCGAAACGGCGCCCGTTGTTCGGCCCGGCCGAGTGGTTCCGCTATTGGTAGGTGTTATCGGCAGTGCTGCGGTGTTCGGCGTCGGGATCACGTTGTTTCGACAACGAGTCGAAACAGACCTGACAAGTCGAACTCGTG
>JANMEI010000483.1:0-4002 GCA_031376865.1 Acidimicrobiia bacterium
AGAGAAAGATATTTAAAGAGTTGATGGTGATCCCGGAACGGTCGCAACTCGAAGCGCGCTTGCAATCCAACAGCGAGACCTGTCATCGGCGGCTCGTGCAACATCACGAGTCAGCGCGAATCGCCGTTCAACATCACCACGATCTCCTTCGTTCGGCGCCGCACCGAAGAATTGAAATGGCGACACAAACCCTGGGCTCCGTCTCGTGGCCAAACGCGTTGACGAGCAGAGTGCAGATGGTGACTGTCGCACTCGGCCATGCGGCACCGGACCAACTCCTGACCCATCGTCTGCGCGAAGCTGACTATCGCCTCGTTGCGGCTGGTGGCCGCGTCGTTGCACCGTCGATCTCGGCGGTTTCACATCAGCTTGCAGCTTTACGCGCCAGAGTTGACTCGTTTAGTCCTCAGCAAGTGATTGAGCGGGGGTTTGCAGTAGTTCGTTACGCGAAATCTGGAAACGTGCTCCGCGATGTCAACGATGTTGCTGTTGGTGACGAACTCATCGTGACCGTGGCGGGGGGTAGCCTACGAGTCGTGGTTTCGAGTCTTGCGCCCGACCTTCCTGCAGAACCCTTCAGCGAACTTAGTGAACGATGACAACTCCCAGCACATCTGCAGATCTTGACTCGTTGACGTTCGAGCAGTTGCTCGACGAGCTCGAATCGGTCACCCGTCAAATTGAAAGTCGCGAGATTGGTATCGAAGCGGCAACTGACCTATACGAACAAGCCGGTTTGTTACACGCCGCAGCTACACAACGACTTGCGCGGGTCGAAGATCGCATCCGATCAATCGACGATGCACAGTCCAAGCGTTGAACGAGGTTCACCCGCAGCCTTCCGATGCGTGCGAGGCTGGTGTGGTGATGGGTGAAACGTCTCGACGGCAACAACCTAAGTGGCGGCCCGCTTGGGTAGTTGGGCTCGTGGCGTTCGGGCTTACCCTCGGTTCGCTTATTAATCCTGTTGGCGCCCAGGATGGCGGCCAGATTCCGGTTGGCAATCCCGGGGTCACTGCAATCGGCGACCCAAATGCACCGACCACCATCCCGTCAACTCCAACGGCGCCGCCAAACGATCTGATTCCGACAAACGTGCCATCGGCGCCGACTGCTCCACCTGCACCTTCTCCTCCCACCATTCCCGCAACGGCTTCAACTATCGCTACCAGCACCACCAAGCGGGGTGCCTCCACCACCCGGCGCCGAGGAACAACGAGACGAACAACGACTCGCCGGGGGGTCACCACCACGCAACGGGTGGCAACAACAATTGTGTTGGATCCTCTACCCGATGGCGGATCCACGGTCCCTCCAATCGAGGCGGGTCCGTCTACGTCGGGCCCCCCTGATACGTCACCGGCCCCAACTGACTCAACTGGTCCAACCAATCCCAACGACTCGGTTCCGGATTCGGCTGCGCCAGCTCGGCCAACAACATCAGGTCCAACCAAAGCAACGACAACCGCTGCGGCCGAAACGCCCGCTGAACTCAAAGCTCGGGTTCAGACAGAGATATCCAAAGCCGGCGGCTCCTCGTCCGCCTTCGTCTTGATCGACGGCCAACCGATGATCGATATTCGTTCAACAGAGTCTCGGTTGCCTGCATCCACCCAAAAGCTGTACGTCGGAGCAACTGCCCTGGCGTTGTTCGGAGCTGATTTCCGATTTGAGACACGGGTGAAAGCAGAACCTGTGGCTAACGGTGCCACCGCATCCATTACCTTGATTGGTGCGGGTGATCCATCGCTGACGACATCAGAAGTTCGGTCGCTGGCCAAACAGGTCGCCGCAACCGGAATCACCTCGGTGACTGGTCGACTGAATGTCGATGACTCGCATTTCGACCGCGTAACGACGGGCCCAGGTTGGAAGGCATCGTTCTCTCCGGGTGAATCTGGACTACTCAGCGCACTGATGATCGATGGCAATCAACGAAACGATCCGGCATTTCGAGCCGACCCTGCACTGGCCAACCTCGCAAAGTTCCAACAAGAACTTCAGCGTGCTGGCATAACGTTCACCGGAGCTGCGCTCGGTCGGTCAACTGCGCCGAGTAACGCCACCGTAATTGCCTCGCATCGGTCAGAGCAGCTCGTTGTGTTGCTCAGCGTGATGGGAAAGAAGAGCAACAACACTTATGCGGAGATGATGTTGAAAGAGATCGGCGCATTGAGCGGTGTTGGCTCGACCGAAGCTGGTGCTGCGGCGGTGACGGCACACATTCAAAAGATTGGAGCTGTGGTGCCGATGAGATTTGCTGACGGTTCTGGATTGTCATCATTGAATCGGACGACCGCAGTATCTGAGGTTGGACTTCTTGCACGAGTAGAAGCCGGTAAAGACCGGACAACATTTCGTTCCACGTTGGCCGTAGCGTGCGTCGACGGAACCATGAAGTCACGATTGTGCGGAACCGCTGGGCAAGGAACTGTCGTGGCTAAGACCGGCACGATCAACGGGGTTGCTGCATTGAGTGGCTACGCCGTGACCGCTTCGGGACGAAAAGTTGTGTTTGCGTTCTTGATGAACGGGCTGAAGGCCAGCGGCAGCGGACGTTTGGCGATAGATCGAGCTCTCCTGCAGATCATCAACTACCGGGGCTAGTCGCCGGCGAAGGCTGTCGGTGGAGCCCGTGGTACTCACGATTTGGAAGCTGGCCGGTGGCCATCGCTAAACGATTTGTAAAGTTGTACATGGCGGATACTTCGGCGACATCCCACACCTCTTCTTGGGTCAGACCAAGCGACATCAGGTGTGCAATGTCGGCCTCGGATGTCTCAACCGGGTGTTTGGTGATCTTCTCGGCATAGTCGCAGATGGCAAAACGACGGGCGTCAAGGTCTGCACGTCGCCAGTCCATTGTGATGCGATCAGCCTTCACGGGATCACCCAGTGCCTCGCGTAGTGCTGCACCGTGAGCAGTAAGGCAGTAGAGACAGCCGTTGGCCATCGAAACGACGACCGCGATCATCTCTCGATCAGCTACCGAGAGATTTTCGCTGGGTACGTGGAGTTGTTTGAAGTGCGAGAACCACGCGCGCATCCGTTCGGGTCGGTATGCGTACGCTCGAAACACGTTGGGTACAAATCCGATCGCACTTCGCGCTTTAGCGAAGAGCTTTGCAAGATCTTCTGGTAGTTCATCGTCGTTTGGAACTGGATACCAACTGATGTCGCGGTCGTTGATCATGAGTGCGAATGTAGTTCCGCTTCGTATCTAGTTCGCAAGCCATGTTGATCGAGTGCGGACTCATCGCGCTCAAGTAAGTGCGCAGAGGTGTCGAAAGACGATCGAGATTTCGCGTTTAGGTGCGTCAAAATCGCAATGTCTAAAAAATTTGATTGAGTTGACCGTATGTGTATGTATTTGTTCAGTAAGTGCGCAGAGGTTATATACACCTATCATGGTCTCTCAAAAACCTTGAATTTGATGGGTTTGTAGGGTGTGTGTCCAAGGAACCCCTGAATTTTCAAGGGAATGCTTGCAATTTTCCGCAGATTCCTGTCTGATATCGGCTGCCCAAGCATCACAACTTCCCCAGGAGGAACGGGTGAACAAGTCAGAACTCATCGAATCAATCGCTGAACAGTCAGGTCTTACCAAGGCTGACAGCGAGCGAGCCCTTGCCGCATTTATTGACACAGTCGTAGGTGCTGTGCAATCGGGCGACAAGGTCAACATCATTGGCTTCGGCGCATTTAGCGTGACCGAGCGTAAGGCCCGTACCGGCCGCAACCCCGCCACCGGCGGCACGCTCCAGATTGCTGCGTCAAAAGCCCCCAAGTTCTCAGCTGGCGCTGGCTTCAAGTCTGCCGTCAACGAGAAAAAAGGCAAAGCTCCGGCCAAGCCGGTAGCAAAGAAAGGTAAGTAAGCATGGCAACTGCAAAGAAAGCTCCAGCTAAAAAAGCTGCTGCAAAAAAGGCTCCAGCAAAGAAGGCCGCAGCTAAAAAAGCTCCAGCCAAGAAGGCTGCTGCAAAAAAGGCTCCAGCAAAGAAGGC
>JANMEI010000497.1:0-2031 GCA_031376865.1 Acidimicrobiia bacterium
CCGCCTTGGGTGGGGCAACAAACCTGCCGTGCTGGTGGTTGATATGTGTCGAGCCTATGTAGATCCGGCTTCACCGCTCTGCGCTGGCGCCGGTGCTGACGATGCTTATGCTGCCGCAAAAATCCTGGTGACAGCTGCACGGGGTGGAGGTCACCCCATTTTGTGGACACGGGTCGAGTACCAACCGGGCGGGGCTGATGGCGGTCAGTTCTTCCGGAAAGTATCTGCGCTTGCTTGTTTCGAACGGGGAAACCCTCTGGGTGATTTCACCGAACACTTGCGGCCAGAACCCCATGATGTGGTTGTTACGAAGCAGTACGCCTCGGCATTCTTTGGAACCTCGTTGGCAGCCACATTGGTTTCGCAGGGTATCGATACGGTTGTGATTTGTGGCGTCTCCACCAGCGGTTGCGTCCGGGCGACCGCAGTAGATGCATTGCAGCACGGGTTTGTTCCGGTGGTGGTAGCCGATGCGTGTGGGGATCGAGACCCTCGCCCCCACCATGCCAACCTGTTTGACTTGGCTGCTAAGTACGCTGATGTCATCACGTTGGAGGAAGCGACGCAACACTTAACTGATCGGACCTGAAACGTGGCTCAGAACGCGAAAAACCCCGCCGAAGCGGGGTAAATCAGGGTTGAACAAGTCAGTTCAGGTGGATCAGAGGCCAGCCATCTTGGAGAGAGCTGACAACACTCGAGCCTTGTCGCCGCCTGCAGCAGCGAAGAATGCAGCGTCGGCCTTGTCAACCTTTGGTGCTGCCTTCTTGACCACGGCACGGCCGTTGGTGGTGACGGTGACGCGATGGGCACGGCGATCGTCTGGGTGAGCTGAACGAAGGACCAGGTCACGGGACTCAAGGCCACGCAATACCTGTGAGGTGGTCATTGGGTCTACGCCCGAAGCGGCACTAGCAGCTGCCTGCGAAATGCCTTTCTTGTCAGCGCCAGCAAGGGTTGACAACAGTGCATATTGCACGTGGGTGAGGTCAAACGGCTCCAAAGCGGCACGCTGGGCACGCTGCCAGGCGTTAGTAGCCCTCCACAGCAAAAAGCCACCGGTTACTGAAACATTGGTATCACTCATGAAACTTCTCCTGGTACTCGTCTCCACGCAGAGACGTAGGTATGCATACAACGTAGCTGGTCGTAAGCGTATGGTCAAATGAAAGTCTGCGCACCGATAATCAGTGCGCCTAGTAAAATTACAAGCGTGTAATTTGCCCCCAAAATGAGGGATCCAGCGCTCTCAGCGGTTAACGATCGCCGCAACCCGCTCAACGTGGCGGACCAACTCCAATGCGCGCAGGCCATCTTCACCGGGGGTCAGGCAGGTTGCTTCGCGGCGTACGCAGGCCGCGAAGTGGCTCAATTCAGCAGTTAAGGGCTGCCCGCTGCGCTCAATGAAGGGAATTTCCACCAGTCCGCGTTGGCGCAGCGTGTTACCGGGACCACTGAAATCAACGCTTTCGATCGTATGGATGGTGATGTCTTGGCGAATGAGGTCGACAGTGATGGAGTTGGATGGCTGCACAATTTCCATGGAACGGGACTTGTTTTGGCCAGCACGGCTGGCAATAAAGCTGGCGGTTGTTCGTCCGCCGAACACCACGGTGGCCGAGGCATGGTCCTCATTTCGGCCATGAAGCGACACGGCAACCGCCCCGGTCGGAACGCCCTCCAACTTCGTCAAACCACTGACGATGTCCAAATCGTGGATCATGAGGTCCAAAATGATGCCATCTAAGATGCGGGGGTCGTAAGGGCCCACACGGTGGCAGGAAAAGTGGATGGGGTCATTGAGAAACTGCGGTAGCGCAACCACGGCGCCATTGAACCGTTCGATATGCCCAACCATGAGTACTCGGCCGTCGTGCTTGGCTCGTGCCACCATGCGGGCTGCGGCGTCGATGTCGTCGGAGATCGGCTTCTCCACCAACACGTCCCAGCCACGATCGAAACAAGCCATCGCGAGGGTTTCGTGGGTGATCGTAGGGGTGGCAATGACTGCGGCGTCGACGTTGGCGGTGC
>JANMEI010000575.1:0-11614 GCA_031376865.1 Acidimicrobiia bacterium
CTTGACTTTGTTGTCAGCGCCAAGGAACCACCCGATGATCGGGTTCGTTTGTTCGTGGATCTGTGCAAACAAGACGGTTTCTACGTTGCCACCGAGGCTGCCCTCGGCGAGCGCTCCACCGGCCGACGTCAATTCAACGTGATCTCCGCAACGACCGGGTGGAAAGCCGACATTATGTGGGTGCAAGATCGTCCGTTTAGTCACGAAGAGTTTGCTCGACGACGAGAGATTGAACTTCTCGGCCTGACCATTGCAGTTCCTAGCCCGGAAGACATTGTGCTGGCGAAGTTGGAGTGGGGCTCCCGCAACGAGTCACGACAGTTTGCTGATGCGGTCTCCGTACTCAGGGTTTATCGCAACCGTCTTGATGTCGAATATCTTCAACGGTGGGCCGAAGAACTGGGTATCACTGCACTGCTAGAACAGGCACTGCAACAGTCACAGCACTGATCGATCAGCAGTAAGTACACTTAGAGAATTTTGCGGCCGCGACGCCGAAGGTCATCGAGATGCACATCCATCGCATCGACCTGGCGCGCATCCGTCCAGTACTCACGGTCAAACACTGCTTGCAGTGAGATGCCATCACTCAGTGCCAACAACCGGTTGGCTTCCAACTCGGCATCGATCGTGGTATCCAACTCGCCATCTTCAATAGCCTGCTCCAGCGCGCCGCGCATCAGTTCACGCAAGCGGTCATCGTGACGTTGGTACTCCTTCCGCAATCGTCGGGCGGTAAGCGCTTCAGCTCCGTATAACAACCACACTCGGTTCTCCCTGGTGCGGGTGCGATCGAGCGGGAGCAACTCGGCAGCCATCTCGTGAAGCGCCTTCAGACCACGGTGAATCTCGCCCAAGGCTGCCATTCGTCGAGTGGCGTTGTTCATGCAGTACCCAAGCGCCGCTACCAGCACATCGTTGCGGGTTCCGAAGTAGTGGCCCAAAATGCCCGTCGAATAGCCCGCCTCTCGGGCAATTTCACGCAGCGTGGCCCCTTCAATGCCTTCTCGATCGATGACCTTGACCGCCGCCTTCGCGAGATCGAGTCTTCTTTCGTCATGATCAACGATCTTCGGCACTGCTACCTACGGTATCAGCCCGGTTCATCGTGAGGTGAGCTGAAATTGAATGAAAACAGTCGAGAGCCAACCCTTCCGCTTGCAGCATCCATTCGCTTGCTGGCCGACACCGCGCACTTTCGTCACGAAAATGAAACCAAACGGAACTTCCCAGCGACGATCGCCTCATGGTAGGGTTTTTATATCACCGTCCAAGAAACACAGCCCAGGTAACAAAGTGGGCTAGCGGATACAACCGTGCACACCGCACGGCACCGCTGGAACGAAGAAACGACGCTCAGCGTCGGGGGTGCAATACATCATGAGAACCTCAACCCAAGTTCGTTTGAACGTCCGGGCCAAGGAGATCACCGCAGCCGAACTGGAGCGCTACGCCGCCCGGACACCCGGCTCCCAACGGGCCAACAGTCACGCCCGTCAGGTCATCCCACTCGGGGTGCCTTCCAGTTTTCAGGCATACGACCCATGGCCGGTCGTTGCTGCTCGTTCGTCAGGGACCACGTTGTGGGACGTCGACGACAACGCCTATGTCGATTTCAACATGGGTTTCGGCGCACTGTACGTGGGCCACAGCCATCCGAAACTGATCGAAGCCGTTCAGCGTCAATTGCAAGACGGCATGCTGTACGTCACGCCGTGCGAGAGCAACGCCACTGTCGGTATGCAATTGCGTGCTCGTTTCGGCCACGACCAATGGCGCTTCACCAACTCCGGCACCGAGGCCACGATGGACGCCGTCCGCCTTGCCCGTGGCTTTACCAACCGCACCAAGATCGTCAAGGTTGAAGGTGGCTATCACGGCCATCACGACTCGGTCATGGTGTCGATGAAGCCAACCTTGGATAACGCTGGTCCCGCTGACGCTCCGTGGTCAACCGCTTCTACTGCTGGCCTCGCTGCCGGTGTGGTCGAGCAGGTTGGCGTGGTTCAGTTCAACGATCCCGAAGCGTTGCGCCGGGCATTGTCCAACTACGACGTTGCCTGTTTCATTGTCGAGCCAGTTATGGAAAACATCGGCATCTGCTTGCCGTATGACAACTACTTGCAGAAGGTTCGCCAAATCTGTTCCGAGTACGGCACCTTGTTGGTTTTTGACGAAGTGAAAACGGGCATCACGGCTCATATGGGTGGCGCATCGGGTCACTTTGGTGTGCAGCCAGACATCACCTGCCTGGCCAAGTCCATCGGTGGCGGCATGCCGCTTGGTGCATTCGGTGCTCGCACCGAGTTGATGCAGCAGATCACCGACATGAAGGTGGTTCATCAGGGCACGTTCAACGGCAACCCATTGTCGATGGCCGCCGCCATCATGACACTGGGCGAGATCTGCGATCAGGAAGCATTCGACCGCACCGCCACTCTGAACGCTCGGATGTTGTCCGATGCGCAGGTCATCATCGACAACTACGACCTGCCTGCACACACTGTGCAGATGGGCGCCAAGGGTTGCGTCACGTGGACGGTTGACCCCATCCGCAACTACCGCGACTACAAGGGCACGGACTTTGACGTGGCGTTTGCTCACTGGATCTACGGCATCAACCGTGGCATCTTGTTGCCGCCGGGCTTGGATGAGCAGTGGCTGGTTTCGGTGCAACACACCGATGCTGACGCCGATCACCAAACCGCCGTCTTCGAAGAATTCGCCAAAGAACTCACCGCTTAGTCGACACATTCTGCCCTTCGGGGCGGAAACCAGCACTGTTCAGCCCGCCCCACCCGGCGGGCTGTTCCGCGCTTACGGCCCCGTTACGCCCCCAACCCCAACCCCAACCCAACCCCAACTCCAAACCCAACGCGCGCGTGAAACATCGAATTCGCGCGCGTGAAACATTTGAACCAGTTGGGGTGCGTCGTTCAGCTGTTTCACGTGTGGCAAAGCTATGTTTCACGCGCGCGATGTGGGGGGTGCTTGGGGCATTGGCGTGTGAAATGCGTCTGTGGGTTATCGGGTGCACCCGGGGGCGTGCCAACCTAGAGGGGTGACAAACTCGGCAGATCTGTTGATCATCGGTGGCGGGCCTGCGGGGGCTGCGGCGGCTATCAGGGCAGCTCGGGAAGGTGCCAAAGTCGTCGTCTTCGAAAAGGGTGTTCATGGCCGAGACAAGATCTGCGGCGACGGCCTGACCCCTCGTGCAGTGGCCGCACTCAACGAATTGAAAATCGACCTTGACGGCGCACATCGCATCGATGGCCTTCGGATGATTGCCGGCAAGACGCAACGCGAGTTGGCGTGGCCCACCACCGACCGCTTCCCGAATCACGGTGCAGTACTCCCCCGTCGAAAACTGGATTCGCAACTGATCGACGCAGCTGCCGATGCTGGCGCCGAAGTGCTGTTCAGTAGCGAGGCGCTACCCACCATTGATCACAACGGCCGCGTCACGGGTGTCGAAGTTGGCTCGCAAAAGTGGACCGCGCCCGTCACGATCCTGGCAACCGGAGCGCCCGGCGCTGCATCTCGTCTTCTCGGCGCCGAGAAAGTGCCAGATGAAACGTTTGGGCTTGCCATCCGTGCATACGCAACGTCACCCCGCCATGCTGATCGCCATTTAGAAGCGTGCTTATCGTTGAGCGACGAGTTCGGCACCGCCATCCCTGGCTACGGCTGGATGTTTCCCTGTGGCGATGGCACCGTCAACATCGGTGTGGGCGCATTGAGCACCATGAAGGGATTCAAGAAATTGAATCTCAACAAGCTGATCGATTCATATATGCGCATAGTAAAAGACTCGTGGAGCCTGGGCGAATTCATCGAGAAGCCGCGTGCCTGGCGTTTGCCAATGACCGTGCAAAAACGCTCGGGTATGGGGTGGATGGCTATTGGCGACGCAGCTGGACTAGTCAACCCGATGAACGGTGAAGGAATCGACTACGGATTGGAAAGCGGCATGCTGGCGGCCGATCAGGTGTTGGCCAACCCGATGACCGCACCGGTGCATTACGACAAACTGGTCGGCGAACGATTCGATGGGTTCCTTCGGACCGGCCGGCGATTCAGCTTCATCATCGGCCATCCCTTCATGTTGCGCACCGGTCTGCGCGTCGCGGTGGGAACACAGACTGCTGCCGATCTGACGTTGGCCGTGATGGGCAACCTCATCGACTCGCAAACACCTGGTGCTGCTGGGCGGGTGCTGCGCTTCGCTGACAAAGCGTTAGAAAAAGCTGACCCTCTCCTGCGCAAAACGCGAGCGGCGGCATAACCACTCACAGTAATGTCAGGTCATGGACGCACTAACCGTTGGATCCCTTGCGATTCTGCCCATTTACGACGGCACGGCCCGCTTGACCTCCTCCATGTTCACCACCGAAGACGGAGCCGAGGGCGACTGGGGACCGCATCAACATGCCCTCGACCCTGACGGTTCCTTCGTTGTGCCGGTAGGAGCATTCCTGGTTGATACCGGCGCTCAACTGGTCTTGCTCGATGCAGGAGTTGGCCCCGTCCACGACGAGATGTTCTCAGGGGGCGCCCTCTTAGATAGCCTGCGCGCATACGGTGTTGAGCCCGAAGATATCGACACCGTAGCCATCTCGCATCTTCACAGCGATCACATGGGCTGGCTCGAATACAACGAAACCATCACGTTCCCCCGAGCAAACATTTGGATTGGCGCAGCCGACTGGGAGCATTTCGTCGTCAATCAACAGGGTGGACACCGGCGCGCAGATCGACTTCGAATAGTCGAGCCAAACGTCAGTCTGATCGATGCTGACGGCATCAACATTGCACCGGGCATCACCACACGTCAGACACCCGGGCACACCCCCGGCCACACCAGCATGGTCATCTCCAGTGGCACTGAACGACTGATCATGCTGGGCGACGCGCTGCACTGCCCAGCTCAACTCACCGAATCGGAATGGCAGTTCTTGTACGACACCGATCCGGCACTGGCGAAGCAGTCCCGGGCGCAGCTATTGCGCGAAGCCGAAACTCCCCACACTTCACTGTTGCCGTGTCATTTCCCGGGCATGGTCGCCACTCGCCTCATCCACGGCGAGGGGCAACGCCAATGGGTAATGTCATCAGCGGCATAGTCCATGCCACGTTTGTTTGAGTCGTAGCTCGATTCAGCCGATAAGACCTTGTGGGATCATCATCGTCTCGAACCGCTCTGCTAAAAGGTGCACAGTTGGCGGCGGCAACTGCGGTTGCAGTCGGGCTGGGATTGCCGTTCTTTGCGCTGACAGGGAACCCTCGGTCCGCATATGGCATGGTCCGATCGGCGAACAACCTCGAGATCCTGGATGGGGCGATGCGGACCGCACTGGGCGGAGTGATTGTCTGCGTTCCAATGTTCGTTGGTGCACTGACGTTATGTACCGGGGCTGGGTGGACCAAATGGTCACATGGGATTGCACTCCTTATCGGAGTCGTGGGTTCCACGCTCGGAATTTTATCACTCAAAGTGTCAAGTTCCTTCGAGATCGGGTCGATAGTCACCCTCAGTGGCAGTTCAGCGTTGGCGTTGATCACGGCTGGGCAACTCGTTCACCACTACAGAGGACGCACGGGAGTTCAAGATGGACGCATGGAAACAATGGGCGGAAACAAGCACTGAGGATTCAGAAGCCGCGCCGATCGGGTCGCCGACTGGGACGAGCGCCGATCCGGTGCTCCCTCCCCCGGACCGCACACGACGTGCGCAGAAGTTCGTCGCCGGCTTCGGGGCATTGAGTTTGCTCGGCGGGGCGACGTTTGCGGTTCGATCATTTGCGGGACCGTCTGGCAATACGCCGACCGAGGCAGTGCAGGCGATGATGGCTGCCGCTCAACAAAGCGACGTTATCGGCATGATGGAACAGCTCGCTCCAGGCGAACGCAACTTGATGATCGAATCTGGCGTACCGGTTCTTGAGGAATTGAAGCGCCTCGATGTATTGGCACCATCGATGAACCTCACCGCGGTTGACGGTGCCACGTTTGCCTTTTCGGGACAAACGTTTGCCGAGTCTGCACTTCGTGACAACATCGCAACGGTAAAGGTCAGTGGCGGCACCGTCACCTCACGCGGGACCGTTTCGAAACTCATAGGTGGAAGTGCAAAAGACCTATTGGGAGAAACAACTGATCAAGCGGCAAAGACCGACAATTTTGATGCTGCGACCATTGCGACCGTAAAGCGAGACGGTCGATGGTATGTATCTATTGCTTATTCTGTTGCGGAAAATGCTCGGATCTCGGCAGGAAAGCCGATGCCAACCAAGGAGCAATCGGTTACTCCACTCGGAAGCGACACTCCTGAAGGTGCGATCCGCAAGATGCTCGATTCGGCTGCCACCCTCGACACACGGGCGATGATTGCGGGCCTTGATCCCGACGAGTTTGGTGCCCTTCAGGATTATGCCCCGCTCTTTCTGTCTCAGGTCGAGACCGAAGCAGCAAAGATCCGGGGAAAGTTCAGCCTCACCTTTCCTGACATGCAACTGACCTCCACCAAGACCGGCAGCGTGGCGAAGGTAAAGATTACGAAGTGGTCAATGGATCTCAAGGTGAACTCCGTCGAAGGTCAGCCAGCACGATTGGCCATCGACGGTGACTGCGTGACAGCTACGTACACAGACAAAACTGCAAAGCGATGCGGCGCAGAGGTATCGAAACTTCCTCAGGACATCTTCGGCGAACAGGCTGAGGGATCGTTCGACTTCAACATGTCAACTGCATCGAACGACGCCGCGTATACGGTTGTCGAACGCGATGGCAAATGGTTTGTTGCGCCGTTGCGCACACTGATGGACGGGTTGCTCAACAACCTACGGAAGACGAAGCCAGCAGATCTGAAATCCGACGCCGGCCCTTTTGGAGCTGTTCCCGGATTCAATCTGTTTGGTCCCTTGATTGGAACCCGAGTCCTTGGCTCAATGGATCCACAGGTCGATGGCGACTTTGGCTCGGAGGTCGTCACTGAGCTCCCAGCTGACACGGTCGTTCCAGAGACAGCGGTTCCCGACACCGTCGTCGCTGACACCGTGGTCGCTGACACCGTGGTTCCCGACACCGTGGTTCCCGACACCGTTGCGTTCGGGACCGACTAGCCAATACCGCACCCTTGTTTACAGAGCGTTCATCTAGTTTGCAACTATTAGTTGCAAACTTGTGCCAGGCTGGGGTATGTCGAAATCACTTCTGGCCGAATTGCCACCTGGCTCCCCCATCTCTCCGACACTGGCCGCTGCACTGGAGCATCCCCACGCTGCATCGGCCCAAGACGTTGTCGAAACCCTACGGACCGATTCTGAGAACGGTCTGTCCGCTCGAGATGCCACCGACCGACTAGCTCAGTTTGGTCGTAACGAACTCCCCCAAACAGCGGGCGATACCGTCCTGCAATTGATATGGGCGCAGATCAACAGCCCGCTGGTATGGGTGCTCGTCGCCAGCTCAGTGATGGCAATGCTGGCTGACCCCAGCGACGGTTTGAAAAACGGACTGGTCATCCTTGCTGTCGTCGTTCTCAACACGATCATCGGGTTCGTTCAAGAGCACCGCGCCGGTAAGGCAATTCAAGCATTGTCCGCCATGGTGCCCGAGACGGCAACCGTCATACGAGACGGGGTCCGAACCTCCACCGACGCATTCAACCTGGTTCCCGGTGACGTAGTGCTTTTGGCGAGCGGTGATCGTGTTCCCGCCGACGGTCGGTTGGTACATGCACGAAGCCTATTCATTGAGGAAGCCGCGTTGACGGGCGAGTCTGTTCCGGCCGAGAAGGGACTTGCTGCCGTCGAGGCTCAGGCCACTCTGGGCGACCGAATTGGCATGGTATTCGGAGGAACCCTTGTCACCGCGGGCGTCGGAACGGTGGTCATCACCGGAACTGGCTCAGCGACCGAACTTGGCAAGATCTCAACGCTGCTGGATGAAGCGACTGACCTCGACACGCCGCTCACCCAAGCGCTCAACCAAATAGGCAAGGTACTTACCATTGCGATCGTTGTGGTTGCGCTGCTCATGCTCGTCATCGGCACCTGGCGTGACATGGCAATGACCGATGCGTCGTTCACCGATGCATTCCGGGGAGCGGTGATCTTCGGTATTGCCCTGGCCGTTGGAGCAATTCCAGAAGGGCTCCCTGCGATTGTGACCATTGCACTTGCCATTGGAGTGCAACGAATGGCTGCTCGCAAAGCGGTGATTCGCAAACTGCCAGCCGTTGAAACCCTCGGTTCCACCACGGTGATCTGCTCGGATAAAACCGGCACCTTGACCCGCAACGAAATGACCGTCCAAGGTATTTGGATGCCTCACGCCGAGTACCGAATTTCTGGAGTGGGCTACGGGCTGGACGGGGCAATCACCAACGCTGGCCCTTCGGACTCGCTTCGCTCGCCACTCGACCACGCTCAAATCACCAACGCTGGCGGCGATGCAGGGACCTTGGACTTTCATGCGGTATTGGAAGCTGGCGTGCTGTGTAACGACAGTGCTATTGATCGCACCGCTGCCCTACCAGCGCTGGTGGGTGACCCAACCGAAGGTGCTCTGGTGGTATCGGCCGAGAAGGCGGGTATCAACCCAACGGAGCTGCGTTCCCGGCGGCCCCGCCTTGACGTCATCCCGTTTGAGTCCGATCATCAATACATGGCAACCGTGCATGCAGTTGCTAACGGATCAGAGTCGGACGGGTTTGTTGCCTTCATCAAAGGTGCGCCCGAGGCAGTGCTGAAGCGCTGCAACCTCACCGCCGCTGGCGACTCGATTGATCGCGATGGCATTCACGCGGCCATTGATCGATACGCCGCAGAGGGAATGCGGGTACTTGCGTTTGCTTCAAAGCGTCTTCCGCATGCATCAATTGAAATGACCGATGTTGACGACGAAGCAACATTCCTTGGCCTTCAAGCCATGATTGACCCACCTCGAACGGAAGCCGTCACCGCTATCGCTGCATGTCATCAAGCCGGTGTGACCGTGAAGATGATCACGGGCGATCATCAAGGAACGGCAACGGCCATCGGTGCGCAACTTGGCCTCGTTGGTGAGGGCCCGTTCGCCCGACCTACAGCCATCAGCGGCATTGAACTGGCACAGCTCAACGATGAAGCCCTGCGAAATGTCGCTGAAAAGCACAATGTGTTTGCTCGTGTTGCACCGGAGCACAAGCTACGACTGGTACGTGCGCTGCAAGCCAACGGACACGTAGTGGCCATGACTGGTGATGGCGTCAACGATGCACCTGCATTACGTCAATCAGATATTGGCGTCGCGATGGGGATCACCGGCACCGCCGTGTCGAAAGAAGCCGCTGACGTAGTGCTGGCAGATGACAACTTTGCCTCGATCACCGCAGCGGTTGAAGAGGGACGGCGCGTCTACGACAACTTGATTAAGTCGTTGGCGTTTATTCTTCCGACCAACCTCGGGCTGGCGTTGATCTTGATGTTTGCCGTTGCGTTCTTCCCCTTTGATCCTGTCACTCGCGAGCTGTTGGTTCCGATGGCACCAACTCAGTTGCTCTGGATCAACCTCGTCGGTGCTGTTGCGCTTGCGTTGCCATTGGCGTTTGAAGCAAAGGAAGCCGACGTCATGAATCGCCCGCCACGAGACGCCAAAGCGCCCGTGCTGTCTCGTTTCGTACTAGGACGAACGGTATTGGCAGCGGTCGCAATGACGATTGCTGCTGTCGCAATGTTCTCGTTTGAATACAACCGGAGCATTGATGCTGGGCTGGCTCAAGATATTGCGGTGGCAGACGCTCAAACCATTGCCGTCACCACCGTGATCGCCTTCCAAGTGTTCTATCTCTTGGTCTGTCGATCGTTGCGATCGTCATTACGAACCATTGGCATCTTTTCTAACCCGATGGTGTTCATTGGAATTGGCTCGTTGATTGTGTTGCAAGCAGTGTTCATCTACTGGGGTCCACTCAACTCGATCTTCGGCACTGCGCCCCTACCGCTGCGAGATGTGATTCTTGCTATCGCAGTTGGGTCACTCATCGGGCCCATCATCGGCGTCGAAAAGTGGATTCGAGCTCGACGAACACAACTCGTTTAAGGCTATTCGGTGTACCAGCCACCATCAGGATGCAAGATTTCACCGGTCATGTAGCTGGACTCATCGCACGCTAAGAACACCGCTACCTTGGCAATCTCATCGGGTTGACCAACACGACCCATCGGGATCTTGCCAAGGTATGCGGTTTGCGCTTGCTCATCGGGCAACATCTTGATGAGCGCGGTCATGTTGGTGTCGATGAACCCGGGTCCGATGGCATTTACCCGAATACCAGCAGGGGCTAGTTGACGAGACGACTTCTTGGTCAACATCCAAACCCCAGCCTTCGACACCGTGTACGGCAACGGCCCAGCATCGGGATCCTTTGCTGCAATCGACGCAACCGTCACCACGCGTCCCCCATTTCCCAACTCGATCATGCGAGACACGCATGCCTGCATAGCTAAGAACGTTCCGGTGAGGTTGACGTCAATCACTCGCTGCCATGCAGCCAAGTCAAACTCGGTGAAGATCCGCCATGGGGTCTCGGCCTTCTCTAAGTTCTTGGTGATGTACTTCACTTCGTTCTCCGTGTCGCCGCTCAGATAATCAGCATGACTGATGCCAGCAGCGGTCATCAACACATCGAGGCGACCATAGGTGTCGATAGCGAGTTGAGCCATCGCTTCGTTGTCGACATGACTTGCCGCATCGCCGCTGATAGCCACTGCACGGCCACCGGCCGCGACGATCATGTCAACGGTCGTTTGAGCGCCAGCCAGTTGTACGTCTGCACAGACCACCGAAGCACCTTCTTGGGCAAAACGAATGGCGCTTGCCCGACCGATGCCGTTTCCTGCACCGGTGACGACAGCAACCTGATCGGCCAAACGGCCCGTAGAAGAACTCATGGGTCTGACTTTAGAAGTCCGGAGGCACCAGCTCCAAGCCCTCAACAGCTAAACCTCGTTCTGGCCGCACTCCTGCCGGAAATCCGAGTTGACGCCACCGATCAAACACTGTGATTGCCACCGTGTTAGCCAGATTCAAACTGCGGTTATTGGGCATCATTGGCAGCGTCACGGTAGCAACGCATTGCGGGTGGCTGAGTACGTCGTCGGGCAATCCGGAGGCTTCGCACCCAAAGACCATCGTTGCCGCCAAGGCAGGGTCAAGTTGGTCGTAGCGAGTGGTTCCGCGAGCGGTGAACGCTACGAAAGGCTGAGCGACGACCTTCAGGAACGTTGCAAAGCTACTATGTACACATACCGATGTTCGTTCGTGATAATCCAGCCCGGCGCGCTTCATACGAGCATCGTCAAGAACAAACCCGAGTGGCTCAATCAGGTGCAGCTCCGAACCTGTGTTGGCACACAGCCGAATGACATTGCCAGTGTTTCCAGCAATCTCGGGGGCCACCAAGACGACATGGGCGGTAGGAGTCACACGCATGTCACAGGATAAGCCATCATGCAACAGTCAACACGGGTCGCCAGTTCGCCCGGTCCTGCGACATCAGTGCTTTCCACAAACTGAAGTAGCTGGAGTAGGTCAAAGCGTCAGTGACGTAGCCCGCTTGCACCAACTCTGC
>JANMEI010000603.1:0-4528 GCA_031376865.1 Acidimicrobiia bacterium
CGGATCAGGTCTTCAACGCTTGAACGCTGCATGGGCGGCGACGCTGGGAAGCCACTTCGCACCTGCCCCGGTGCAACCTGAGCGAGCACCGGAAGCTGATCGACCGTGGTTCGAAAATCAGCAATCCAATCAACCAACTGATGGCCAGCAGCACGAAACTCTTCGGGGGTCATACATCCAGTATAGAGATAGTTTGGTACCAAACAAATCGAGTTCGCTCCCGGTTTTCGGTCGGCGCTAACGAACCGTCGGGCAATAGTCCGATCGCGTTTCGCTGCCAATTTCATTGTTGTTCAAGCACGCCACGGTGGCAGCAGCGCCGGGTGCGGGCGCAAACTTCACCCCGTCAAAGAGAAACGGAATGTTGTGTGTTACCACCTTTGCGGGCTCGGGCCATTGACATAAATCATCACCAACAACCTTGGCGTGAGACTCGGTGATCGTGAGTATGAGATCCACGCGTTTGTCACGATTGACCCGTGCTTGTTTCCAGCCAACCAGGCTGATGATGTCTTTGGTTGCAAAACAAGCACCCGACGTATCTTGGACCACGATCAGCGACACCAGATTGCTTGCCGCCGGACCGATGTACTGCGCGCCGATCCCCTGCACAAAAACGCCACCAGCTCCGTCGCCCTGAAAGGAACAGACCAACAACGTGGTGCCGGTTTTGTACGCGAACCGCAAGCAGACCCGAGCATCGGCACCCGGGTCGTAGCGGATTGCCTTCCACTTCCCGTTGGTCTGTCGAAGCAGCACCGCACCGGTGTACCCGGCCGGTCGGCCGTCGCATCCAGACAAGCTGACATATGCCTCGTTTGCTCCTGGGTTCACAAATGCACCCACATGGAACGGCCCGACTTTGATGGAGCCCACCTCGGCACGGTCTGGAGCGAACGATGGGCACTCGCCGCAAGTAGGCCCGTTAACCTCACCTTCGCACACAGCACGAAGCAGCGCTTGTCGCACTGCTGCTTTCGTAGTGCCCGGATCGCCCGGGAGGTTCTTGGCCGACGCAGTGTACGCGCCCGGTCCACAAACGAAGAATGTGCACAACGCCAATATGGTGATCCGTCGAGATACCTGCATCTCTGTAACCTAGCGATTGGCAGCCAATATCCCGCTACCAGCCATTGCCAAACTGATCTGGGTCGATGCCTCGTTGGCGAAGTCGTTCGATCCCCCACAGCGGAAGCCCAATTCCTTCCCCCGCATCTATCCGCGCATACAAGGGCCCTTCCTCGGCCCACACGTGACACGTGTTTTTGTTTCGTTGCATCGCTTCGCCATCAGGTCCTGCTTGCTTGCGATGCGCAGCCAGTTCGGCCGCGTCACCGACCGCAGCTTCACCCGGTGTGATTTGCTGGTCGCGAAGACGATTAAAGAACGCCCACACACTTTGCATCGCAACCGGCGCCATGGCGTTGGTGAGTGCACCGATATGCGTGCAACCGCGAGGGCCACCGAACAGCTCTTTCACCTTGTTGGTAAAACCTCGGGCGATCGAGACACCAACGAGCTGCTGATACGCGGCCTCGATGATTGGACATTCCGCGTGTGGGGTCACGTGCATCTTGGTGAACACCTCAGTGATCGTCAGCGTGGCTGCTTCGATGAGTAGATGCAACTCCATGTGGTGAATCGTCATTGGTTCGTCGTTTTCCAGACCCCACATTCCGTCGGGCTTGACATCTCGGACGTGACCTATCAATCGGAAGTGCGAATCACCCTCAAAATACGAACCGATTTCATAGGCGCGCTGATGGAGTAACTCACCCGTTGGTTGAGGTCCCGCAATCGCCGATGTCGCGTGCCGGTCGATGATCTCACGATGCGTCATAGCAATACCTGCGCCAGCTCACGCCACTCGTCAGCGGGGATCGCAACATCGTCTCGAAGCACCTGCACGCAGACATGATCTGCGCCGGCATCGTGGTGTTGTTTCACTCGATCAGCCACCTGCTGCGGAGTTCCCCATGCCACAATGGCATCTACCAGGCGATCTGATCCGTCGTTTTCACGGTCGGCTTCGGTGAACCCCAGTCGTAACAAATTGTTCCAATAATTCGGCAGCACGATGTAGCGCTTCATCGCCTTGCGAGCAATGCGTCGGGCCTCAGCCGGATCTGTTAACAACACACACATCTGTTCAGGGGCGAGCAATGCATCGGCTCCCATTTCGGCACGAGCGCTGGCGGTGTGTTCCGGTGTGGTGAAGTAGGGATGCGCACCGTTCGCCCGACTCGCAGCAAGCTGCAACATCTTGGGTCCGAGTGCAGCGAGAATCCGCCCCGGGTCCTCGTCGGGCCCTTTGCCCATAAACAACGATGAGTCCATGCGATCCAGATACTCCACCATGTGTGAAAACGGTTTCGAGTAATCGTGTTTACGGACACCAACTACTAATGGGGCATGACTGACACCCATCCCGAGTAGGAAGCGGTTTGGAAACGCCTCGGCCACCGTCTTTTGCGCGTTCGCCATCGTCATTGGATCGCGGGCGTAGATGTTGGCGATCCCGGTGGCAACAGCGAGGCGCTCGGTCCCTTGCAGCAGCAATGCCGCAAACACAAACGGATCACGACCCACTGCTTCGGGGATCCACACCGCCCCGAAACCAAGCTCTTCGATCAGCCGCGCACCGCCTCGCGCTGCCGAGGTGGGGTGAGCATCAAACACACCCTGCCAAATGCCAACTCGTCCAATATCAACAGCGGGGAAACCCATCCGCAAACCGTAGCGACAACCGGGCTATCTAACGCAATCGACCGCTGAGACCATGGGTCCAATGCCAGCGTTCAATTCCGATGTTGCAAACTCCCAGAACGCCACAGCCATTGACCCGACCGAAGGTCCGGCCGGGATGACATCGGGTTGGAACATCACTCGGGCGTACCCCCTTGCTGAGCGAAGGCCCGACGACACCAGTCCAGCTGGCCGTTCATCTTTGGTCGCCCATCGCCACGCTCCATTCACAAACACCGCGGGCCGATTTTTAGTCGAGATGACCTCCGGCCCCGCCGGCCCCCAAGATCCGCCGGCTCGGGTTTCGTCGGCCAGGCGTTGAACATCACGTTCGAACACAACTGGATCGATGCTGAGTTCCGTTCCTGCCACCAATGCGTCGAACAGCAACGCGAACGGAACATCGGGTGCTGCCGCCAGTACCGTACTCAGCCCGGCGCCTAGTCGAGGGTTCAATTCAGTCGGCAAAAACCCATCTTTCGTCGCAACTCCATCGACTGTGAAACAACCACGAAAGTTGATCTCGGTTCGCAAACGATCCCCGACTCGCTTGGCTACCTCGATCATTTGTGCGCGTACTTCATCGGGTGGATCGTAAAACGACGCACATCCGGTGTAGGCAAACACACCTTGCCCGGGCAGTGGGGCGTTACGTCGCAACACCACCATCTCGATTGGACGAACCGCCGCCACGTAATCAGGGAACACCACACCATGAATGCTGCATGGAATCCCTTCCAAAAATGGCATGATTCGGACCCTGTCGCATCGTTGCGAAAAGAAGGCCATCGCCGCTTCAAACTCGGCATCGTTACGTACTACGTGCACATACTCTGCTGCACCATTGAATCCTTCGCGGGAGTCACCAGACCACACCACACCATCACCGAAATCAATGTCACCAGATGCTCGCCGCAGGGTACCCGATTCAACGTCGCACACCACTGCCTGGGCTCGTTCGATACCGGCACGATCCCAAAACGCGTCAACAACGGTCTTGTCTTCCAACAGCAACCATTCGGGCCGTCGAAACGCAAGAAACTTTCGCCCATCAAGATGCGAGACAGTGTTGACAAACTGGCCGATCACCAACGCCGACCGGTGCGGATCGAACCGGTGCAACGCCTCGATCAATTCTGCAGATGGATCAGCCTTGAATGCTTCTTCCTGCCGAAGCGTGTCGATCATGGTCGCGGCGGGCGGCAACGACACTTCGAATGTTTGAGCAACATCGATGGGGATCGGCGCACCGACTCCGTATCCAGCCAGCGACACGATCAGCACTTCGGTTGCCCCGAGTTGTCTCACCATCTTTGCGGTGGGCGCCAACCCAGTCACGGTGGCACCGATCACCACTACTTTGCGCCCCTCAAACTCCGGCCGCAACGCATCACAATAAGCATCTGCATCCATACCAACTCAGGCTACGACCTCGCATTTACTGCCAGCCGAGAATTTCCAGATGTCTAGATAGGGCAACGGGACTACTCGGACATCAACTCCACAGCAACCACTAGGTCAAACGGTTCATTGGGGTCTCAGATCATCAACTTGGGTGATCACTCTCCGTCACCATTGCCCGAAAGTATCTACAACACAAACGTGTTCAAACCCCAAACACGCCCTAACCAAAGGACCCAAAATGCTCGAAATGTTCGTTTCACTTCAGACCCTTATCGCCGGCCGCAAGGCCGAAATCGAAGAGCGTGGCGCAACCGCCGTTGAATACGCCCTGATGGTCGGCCTGATCGCCGTCGCCATCATCGGCGCCGTTTCGCTCTTG
>JANMEI010000650.1:0-2524 GCA_031376865.1 Acidimicrobiia bacterium
CAACGAAACCAGTGGCCTCGACGGAGCCGACGGATGCCCGCTGTGCGGTCAAGAACTTGGAACCAGCGTCGAACAGATGCGTTTGCATCGACGCAACGAACACGCCCAGGCCGTCGCCGCGGTTGAAAAACTGGCAGAACAAGTGGCCAAGAGGCAGCCCGAATCACAACAGCGCGCGAAACGAGTGGCTGATCTTGAGCGGCTGGCAACTCAAGCACGTGACGCACTGGCAAAACACGCCAAGTTGACCGCTGAGCGAGCCGCTCAACAAACCGTGATTGCCGAAGCTGGTGCCAACCTAGGTGGAGTCACCCCAGATCGTCCGACACTGGAGCGGCTGACGGAATCGCTGGCGGCGACCCAGATAGCCAGTAAACAACTTGCGGCAGTGCAAACACGGCTCGAACGTCTGCCAGCGGTGCGTGCCGAACATCAACGGGTGACCGACCTATTGTCGCAAGCCGAGGCAGAGCGAACCGCTTTACTGGGCGAACTTCGTAGTCTCAATTTCGACGCTGGCAAGTTCGCTGAGCTGATTCAGATCGCAACCGAGGCAGAGCGAGCGGTTGAGGTCGCGCGAACCACGGCAAACGTTGCTGCGCGAGACGTCGCCACAGCTCAAGCGCTGGCTCAAGCCGCCAGCGAGCAACTCGAACAGGTACAGGGTCAACATGCGCTGCTGGCCGAGCAACGCAACCGGGCTGCGGTCCTCCTGCGCGCCGGATCACTGCTGCACGATTTTCGGCAGTACATCGTGGGGCTCGTCGGGCCCCAATTACAGATCCAAGCGTCATCGTTGTTTAACGAGTTGACCGGCAACGAGTACGACGGTTTAGAAGTCGATGCTGAAACCTACGAGTTGCGCGTGATCGACCATGGAACCGCGCATCCCATGGCTCGCTTTTCCGGATCCGAAGTAGATCTTGCCAATCTTGCGTTGCGGGTTGCCATTAGCGAGCAAGTTCGATTTCAGGCGGGAGGGCAAGTGGGTCTGTTGGTACTTGATGAAGCGTTGGCCAGCCTTGACGCTGAACGAAAAGATCGGACCCTGGCAGCCTTGGCTCAACTCGGCGGACGATTTCAACAAATCCTGGTGGTGACCCATTCACCCGAAGTGAAAGAGCAGTTGCCAGCAGCAATTGAAGTCAGACGAACAGGCGCTCGTCGCTCCACCGCGCACGTGGTGGACAGCATGTGATGGGGTGCATTCAACTGCCAGCGAGTGGGGCAACAAGTTGCCTAACAAGTCAGGTCGCAAGTCGCCACTGGATCATTTTCCCGTGTACTGTCGGCACGCTGATTTGCCTTCGCGGGCCGATTGGTTGATTGCCGAGGCGCCCAGGTCGTGGGTGTTCGCTGGTGGAGGTCAGACCGCTTGGTTACTGCCTGCAGAGCGAACAATGCATTCGGTAATCGGTGGCCCGGGCACCAAGTAGAAAACGCCAACATTGGGAATCGCTTGTCGAAACCTTGTCGTGGGCGGTGCCAACGGTGCTCGGGTCACCATTTTTTTCGGGATTGGTGAATTTTGTATCAGCCGAGTTTCGTTCGGTTTGAAGGCTCTGTGGGAGCGATATCGCTCATCGTTGGTCGAAATGTGACGCTTGCCCGAGAGGGATGCACCCGATAGGCGGTCGGTGCCGATATGCTCCCGGCTTCAAACGGAATGGTCGTGCGTGTTGACCTGACCGAAAAATCGAACCTGAGTCGCCGGAGAAGCCAGTGAGCTTTGACGGCGAAGCCCTCAGATGACGTCGACGTGAATGAAAAGGTGTAGTGCAGTGGCAGCAGATGACGAACTCGAAGAAGAAACTGAACTCGAAGAAGAAGCACCGGAAGGTGAAGAGTTCGAGGCTGATTTCGAGGGAGAACTTGAGGATGCCGAGTTTGAAGAGGCCGATATCGATCTCGACGAACTTGGCGACGATGATGATCCAGATGTCTTAGGTGACGATGATGACGATGCCCTCGTCGATGATGTTGATCTGGTCGAAGAGGTAGAGGTCGAAGCTGTTCGCCCGGCAAAGGCTGACGACGAAGAAGAAGACGAAGACGAAACAGACCCCGATGACGTCGAAGCATCTCTTGACGACATTCTCAAGGATCGTTTGGTTATCGAAGAAGTCGAAATCGAAGATGACGATGAACAGCCAGACACCGATGACCGGGGGTCCGATACCTCCGTTGTTATTCCGAAACGCCCCGACGAGTTCGTCTGCCAGTCCTGCTTTTTGGTGAAACACCCCAGCCAATTGGCCGACAAGGCCAAGGGTCTCTGCCGAGACTGCGTCTAGGCCAGCGCCATTGTGGCGGCGAGTGGTGAGTGAGTAATGGCTTCCGATCTTGACGACAACACGACCGATCGCCAAGTCGATGACAACGCGACCGACGACACCAGCACGAGCGAACTGTCGCCGCTTGAGGTGCTGGTTTTTGCACCGCTGGGGTTGTTGTTGAAAGCTGGAGAGCTCTTGCCCGGCCTCGTCGAATCTGGCCGTCGGGAGTACAACAAACGGGCTCCCAC
>JANMEI010000679.1:0-2799 GCA_031376865.1 Acidimicrobiia bacterium
AGTTGCTCACTGTCGGTGGCGGTCTGACATGAATTGATACCCCGCGCCACCCCCTGGTGTTGGTCCTGTCTAGGACGCGCTCTATGGGCAACCCGCGGGCCTGCATGGAGAGCCCGAACCAATTCGGCAACTGATGATTCCGGTTCCGAATTACCTGTGTTTGCAGCAGTTTCACCCGCTAACAGTGCTCGTTCCGTCACGAACGCCCCCAATTCTGATGATTACCCTACGTTGGGTAAAACTGACCAATTTGTTGGAGACCGTAGTATGCATATTGATGAAACGGTTGTCCAGTGAACAAACGCGCACAGTACGGAAATCAGTGGTTTACCTGACGTTCGGTTCGTGTCGGATGAGCACCAATGAGTCACAACCTGATTGGCCTGCCAGACCTGTGATGCGCGAGACTTGACCACCCGGTCCAGTCGGACCCAACTTTCAGGAGTGACCCTCATGGCACGCACTGCAGTCATCGTCGATGCTGTCCGCACCCCCCTTGGCCGCCGCGGCGGCAAGTTGAAGGACTGGCATCCTGTTGACCTTGCCGCAGTGACGCTGCAGGCACTGGTCGAGCGCAACAATTTCGACCCCGCCCTCGTCGACGATGTCGTGATGGGTTGCGTGATGCAGGCCGGCGAGCAGGGTCTCAACATCGGCCGCAACGCGGTGCTGGCTGCCGGTTGGCCCGAATCGGTTCCGGCTACGACGATCGACCGTCAGTGTGGATCATCGCAACAGGCCGCACACTTTGCAGCGCAGGGTGTCATGGCCGGCGCTTACGACATTGCGGTTGCGGCAGGCGTCGAAGTCATGAGCCGGATTCCTATGGGTGCCACGCTGACCAACAAAGAACTCGGCTTCCCGTTCACCCAGTCCATCCGTGATCGTTATGCACCGGTTGGTGGGTTGCAGTCCCAGGGCATCGGCGCAGAAATGATCGCTGAAAAGTGGGGCATCACCCGTGAAGAATGCGACGCGTTCTCCGTGTCATCGCACATGAAAGCGGCACGTGCAACTGATGAAGGTCGTTTTCAAAACGAGATCATCCCGGTGAAAGATGCCGAAGGCAACATGATGACCACCGACGAAGGAATCCGTCGTGAATCATCGATGGAAGGCCTGGCCAAGTTGAAGACCGCGTTCAAGCCAGAGGGCGGGATGATCACCGCGGGCAACTCGTCGCAGATCACCGATGGCGCTGCCGCGATGTTGATCATGACCGAAGAGATGGCGGCCAAGTTGGGGCTTAAGCCGCGTGCTCGCTTTCATACGTTCGCGCTGGCCGGCGTCGATCCGGTGACGATGCTGACGGGCCCTATCCCATCAACAGCCAAGGCGCTGGCGAAGAGCGGCATCAAGCCCGAAGACATCGATCTGTTCGAAGTCAACGAAGCGTTCGCCCCCGTCGTGCTGGCCTGGGCTAAGGAACTGGGCTTGCCCTTGGACAAGACCAACGTCAACGGTGGCGCAATTGCGCTCGGACACCCATTGGGTGGATCCGGTGCCCGCATCATGGCAACCATGTTGAACGAACTTGAGCGCATCGGTGGTCGTTATGCGTTGCAGACCATGTGTGAAGGTGGTGGTTTGGCTAACGCCACCATCATCGAACGTCTGTAGGGGTACGCTGAGTAGGTGGACGTATCGATCACCCGCTTGATTGTGACCGCGGTGATGATCTTTTTGTTCTTGAAGATCGGCTACAAGATCGTCGGGGGTATGGCTCGCCCTGTCCCCGAACCGCCGCCGTCGGGTGAACTTCGCCGGGTCAACCTGCGCTATCAGTGCGTGACGTGCGGCGCCGAAATTCGCATGATGAAAGCGGCCAACGAAGACCCCATGCCACCGCGCCACTGCATGGACGAAATGTCGCTCATTCCGAACCGCTTCGAATAGCCGACTTACCCACACCCTGTGGATAAATCTGGGGAGTATGACATTGATGTGATTCATTCACTACTGAGTCACTTTTCATCGGGAACGTTTCGTTCCCAAAATACAAACGTCGGGCGGGTGGTTCTACTTCAACCGGGTCGCGGTGAGGAAGCCCAACACGATGGCCACCAGTCCAGCCACGAGCGCCCAGTTGTTGGTATCCCACGCAATGTTGGTGTAGTTGATCACGATGATCAACAGGCCAATACCAAACAACGCGAACATGAGCCATGCCACCCAGGGGGCACTCTCAGGTGCTTCCGCGGCTACGGTGGCACGGGGTGTGGCCCGTGGCGTGTAGCGGCCCGTCGTCGATGCCGGCGCGGACGCCGAGTCGTTGCCCCCGCTTGACCCCACCGTTGACTTTGGGAGATCGGATTTCTTCGGAGTGAACCGCTTCGATTCGTTAGCCATAGAAGTAACAGGTTAGGCGAGTCGAGTGGCGAGCGCAGCGAGTCCGAAGGGCTGCCGTTTTTGGGTGCAGGCGAGTCGAGTGGCGAGCGCAGCGAGTCCGATGGGCTGCCGTTTTTGGGTGCAGGCGAGTCGAGTGGCGAGCGCAGCGAGTCCGAAGGACGCTACGACAAACGGATCATCCGATTGGGATGGGTGGCAGCGTGGAGGCCGCCGGCACCGGAGGAGCGGTTGGAGCCGGAGTTGGAGGGATGGTCGGTACCTCCGTGGGTGCAACCGTTGGGGGCGCAGTTGGTGCTGGTGTTGCCGCGGGAGCCGGGGCGGTCGTGGGAATGGACTCAACGGTCTTCGGTGGAAGCGACGTGGGATCGAGCGGACTGTCACTCGGGTTGGTGGTCGTCGTCACGAGGGTCGCCTTGCCCCCCGTCGGAGCGGTGGTGGTCGTGGTGGCAG
>JANMEI010000712.1:0-7099 GCA_031376865.1 Acidimicrobiia bacterium
GGCGGCCAAGAAGACATGATCACCGACGTCGCCCTTGACCTGGTGCGAGCAAGGTCCGCAGCAGCACCCACCACCTGAATCGGGCCACTTCTACCAGTCATCAGAAAATTGCTCGTTCAGTCTTTTGACTGTTGAGTAGCGTCATGGTTGAGGTCAACTATGTGGTTACTCCTGCGTGATGCGCGCATACGTGTCATATTTTTCGCTCAAACGATCGATGCTTTTGGAAGCGGACTTTCCATGTTTGCGTTGGCGTGGTTCCTTCGCAAAGAGAATCCCGCTCTGGCCGGCGGCATTCTGGGCGCCCAAGGCTTGGGAATCTTTGTCGGGACGATTGTGCTGGGCGCATACCTTGATCGGTGGGATTTGCGCCAGACAATGGTCTTTGCCAATCTCATCTCGGCAGGTTTGGTTGCTTCGCTCGCAACGCTTCTCGCACTCAAGGCGCCATCACCGCTGATTTTGCTGGTGGCGGCCGCCGTGGGATGTATCAGCGGCCTGGTTCAATCAGCCTTATCGGCCAGCATCCCGTTACTGGGCGGGATCGAAAAGACCCAACAAATCAATGCGTTGTTCAACTCGACCTGGCAAAAGGGTGGCCTCATCACACCGGTTTTGTCAGGCGTGCTCACGGCAACTTTCGGAGCAACCATGGTGCTGTACTTCGACGCAGCTACCTTTCTGGTTGCCGCTTTTGCTTACGCAACTATCCGGTTTCCGGAACGCACAACTGACATCGCTACTGCCGACCAACCTCAACATTCGGCCCTTCGCACATGGTGGCACGATGTGCTCACGGGCTATTCGTACTTTGTTCGGCAACCACTCTTGTGGGGCACCATGGTGGGGGTCTCGTGTTTGAATGCTGGCTTTGCATCGTTCTTTTTGTTTCTCCCTCGTGTGGTTGATCGTCTGGTAGCCGATGTTCCCTGGCTCGACCGACTTGGCACCGATCGAGGAGCCGTCGGCTTTGGGTTCATTGACACGGTGACGGTCGTGTTTGAACTGATGCTGTCGATTTATCTCACATCACACGTTCTTGGCAAGACAAACCTGAGCGCCTCGCGGCTGACACTGGTTGGAGTCATCGCGCCACTGCTCGGAATGATCGTCATTGTGCATACAAAGAGCCTCGCTGTTGCCCTCTTGACCGCAGCAATCATGGGCGTCACTATTTCGTTTGTCAGTAACGTCTGGCCAGCGCTCTTCGCACGAGTGGTACCTGAAGAACTACTTGGTCGGGTAACCAGCGTCCGTTATGCGTTCGGAAGCATTGGCGGAACGATTACTCCGTGGATGAGTGGCTTGCTGTTGGCCCGGCAAAGCGTGTACACAGCCACGACGCTCGTAATTGGGATGCTGATTTCCCTCAGCCTTGTCGGCCACGTGTTCGCTTCCCGATCGATTATTGCTCCATCGCGGTGAACTTCCCGCCGCACGAGATCCGTACTTCTCGAGGACTTGCCGAAGAGTCGATGCGTTCGTTTTGACCGTGCACCTGCGCGTAGCTGGATGCTGCAGTTCCGTAAGCCACATCTGACACAACTGCAGAAACCTCGGCTTGGCGATCGCTACTTCTTCGTCGCGGTGAACTTCAGGTCGTAGACCGGCTTGCTGAGTTTGTCGGCCAGATAAAACGGCGGATCAAAGGTGTAGCCATCCAACTTTGGGGTGATGCGACCCACGTAGTTCGGCGGCACGAAGCACTGAAAGTACCCGTCGACCTGGCTGATTTGGCACGCCATGTCTCCCCGATTAGGGAACTGGAATTCCGTTATCAGCGGCACGTCGGCGAACCCGGCTCCATTGAGCACAACCTGTCCATCGACTTCAACACGGGCCTTGTACGACACGCTTGCGCGCTCGACCGCGGGCTGGGCCGTTGATCGTTGCGATCGAAGAGCTGGGTCGTCTCACTGCGCCGCGCGTAATGCCTTGTCCAGGCCAGGCGGAGTCGTTACCCCTTTTCCAAACGTTCCCCACCAGTCCATCTCTTCGTTGTACACCCACACATATTGACTACTGGTTCGCAGAGCGTTGTAAGAGTGGCTCTCGATCATAGACAGGCGTTCCTGATTGTTTTGCAAGTAGTACCCGAAGAAGCGAGGCGAGTTCAAGGTGTTCAGCAGACCATCAACAAAGACCGCTGACCCGTTTTGCATCTGCGTATCGAATTTGCTGCGATTCTCTTCAGAGATCAACTTCCGAGATTCTTTGGATCGCGAGGCGAACAAGTCAAAGTCACCGGGCTTCACGTAATAGTAAGCACCTTCATTACCTTCAACCAGTTTTACCTTCGGACCGACGGTATCGAGCATTCCGTCGATGAACGAAGCCCACAAACCCCACTCGGCCTTTTCCAACGAACCTCGCCCCTCAGCCTGATCCACTACAACGGCTGGGCCGAACAACATCAAGATCGTGATGTCTGGCTTTTCCTTCTGCACCGCCGCCATAAACGCGGCGCCCCGTTTACGAACCTGCGCCTGGACCTCGGCAAACGTTTTGTCCGGATACAACGTCGAGGAATACGACCACGGATTGGTACCGTATGGCTCGGGGTCAAACATCAGTCCCCGTACTACTTTGCTAGACGCCGCCGCTTTGGCGAAGTTACTGGCGTTGGTCTCGGCAGCAGCCCAGTGCTGGTCGTCAAACCAACTCCATCCTTGCTCGCGGGCAGACCACATCGTGATGAAGTTGTGATTGAACGACTTTGACGATACCGCCTTCAGGTCAGCAAAGTCCTTCGTAAACGCCGAAGCCGGATAGGGCTTTTTGTTGAGAATCGTCTTTCCCGCGTGCAAGTTGATCATGGTTCCCGCAAACGGACTTTTCTCCATCTGCTTGATGTTTGATCGAACCAGATCAGGGAAAGGCGCATCCCATCCAACTTCAATGAGCGCTTTCTTCGCAGGCGTCGCACCGGCCCGGCCGCGATTGGCCACCATCACGCCCGCAGTCAAAACTGCAACGGCGGCTGCTACACCGACAATGACCCGGCGAGAACGTAGTGATCCCATTGACGTCTCCTTCACACGATTGTTCGAAGCTCATTCAACTCGACCGCTAAACCACTAAGCGTGGCAACATCGCGACCCACTAACAACGTAACCCGGGATTCAGACCAACCGGCGCGATCGCCAGCAAGGCGCACCAAAGCGCCCCAATCGTCGTCGAAAGGGTCGACATCAAGCACCCGTGACATGGCGCTACGCAATACATCGACTAGCAGCGGCGTATCGAGCGCCGCCATCAGCATTTCAGCATCGACCTTGTTGAGCCGAGGCAATTGTGGAGCCGGATCCTCAGGCGAGAAGTGGAAGAAGGTCGGCGTTTTCGATCCGACGGAAGGTTCGACCTTGCGTGGCTCGTTCCAACACAGCGACCTCAAGCTCGGGTTCACCCAAGGTTCGATCGGGACCCGCAATCGCAACCGTAGCGATTTTGATGGCCGCAGCCAACGGCATCGCTGGCTTGTAGGACTCTTTCAGACGGCCGCTAATGGTCTCGGCGTCGCCACCAAGAACGGTAAAGCCCTGCTCATCCATCACCGTACCGTCGTACAGAAGGTGAAACATGCGGTCGTCGGCCGGATCACTCCAGCCAACTTCGGCCACCAAGATTTCGACTTCGAGCGGCTTCATCTCGTGAGTGAACACCTGACCAAGCATTTGCGCATACGAGTTAGCCAACGAACGTGCGTCAACATCTTCGCGAGAGTACGAATAGCCACGCATGTCGGCAGCACGAACGCCGGCAATCCGAAGTTGATCAAATTCGTTGTATCGACCAACGCCGGCAAAGGCAATGCGGTCGTAGATCTCCGATACTTTGTGCAGTGTGCGGGAATGGTTCTCGGCCACCAACACAATTCCACCGTCGTAAGACAATCCAGCCAACGATCGACCCCGAGCAATGCCCTTGCGGGCGTAGTCGGCGCGATCTTTCATCACCTGTTCAGGTGACACGTAATAGGGCATGCTCATTTCTTGCGAGCTCCCTTCGAGGCTGGCGAGGTGGTGGTCGGGTCAGCTACGGCAGGAGCAGCAATTCCCAGTCGGGCTGAACGGGCCGCGAGCAAGGTCTCAAAACGAGCGGCCACTTCGTCATCTTCTAAACGGTCATAGCCCTCGGCGGTAATAGTGGCGACGGACGGATAGATACCACGGATGGCATCGGGGCCACCTGTTGCGGAGTCTTCATCGGCTGCTTCAAACAAGGACGCCAGACACAAATCGACTGCTTCGGCCCGGGTCATGCCAATACGCCACTGGGACTTGATTAATCCGCGCGCATAGATTCCGCCAGAACCAGTGGCGTGGAACTCCATCTCTTCGTAACGTCCGCCGGTGATGTCGTAATTGTAAATACGACCTTCTCGACGACGCACGTCGAAACCGGCAAAAATGGGAATGACTACCATGCCGCTACTCATGGCCGCTGGCAGGTTTTGTCGGATCATGTTGCCCAGTCGATTGGCCTTGCCGTCAAGCGACAACACCGCGCCTTCGACCTTTTCAAAGTGTTCCAACTCGAGCTGGAACATTTTGACCATTTCCGACGCCAAACCAGCAACACCGGAAATAGACACGCCGGAGAACTTGTCGGCCGGGAACACCTTGTCCATCGTTCGGTGTGCGATGACATTGCCTGCCGTTGCCCGCCGGTCACCGGCCATGACGACGCCATCGGCGTAGCGAACCGCAACGATGGTCGTGGCATGGGTGTGGGTCACCCCCTCACCCGATGATGGTGATGGCGCCCTGAGACCCGACCGGGTGATCAATTCATTGAAACTGGCACCGGGGTCGCCCCCGGCCGGAAATACGGGAAGAGTCACTCGCCACCCTTTTGTACGTAGCTCTTGACGAACTCTTCGGCGTTGACCTCGAGCACTTCGTCGATCTCGTCAAGGAGATCGTCGAGCTCTGCCTTCAGCTTCTCGCCTTGTTTCGCGGTGACTGCGGCGGTCTCTTCGACCACCTCGTCTCGCTCGGTTTTCTGTTTTCGGATTTGTTCTCGTTCAGCCATTTTCTTTACCTCCTCACGCGCCCAATCGATCCAACAACTGAGCAGGCGTGTCACACCCTTCTAGCAGGGAATCGACTAGTTCAGAAGTTCCCTTCAATGGTTCGAGCATAGGAACTCGGCGCAAAGGGTCTGTACCCAGGTCAAACACGATGGAATCCCAGTTAGCAGCGGCAATCCACGGGGAGAACAATTGCAGACATTTTCCTCTGAAATAGGCCCGAGTGTCTCGTGGTGGCTCCAACACGCCATGCACGATGTCGGCATCGTTCAGGACCCGACGCCACGGTTGGCGGAATCCCAGGGACTTTTCCGGACGAACGTCGTGCCATTGCAGATCAAGTGCCTTGATTTTGGCGTCGCGCCAGCTCAGACCGTGACGCTCGCGATAGCCATCGAACAATCGATACTTTGCTGTCCAATCCAACCGATCGCTGGTGGACAGCGGATCACGTTCAAGGTCGGTCAAAATCTCTTCCCACATACTCAAAATCTCGGGGCCTTGAATGCCATCGGGATCCACACACTCCAGCCCATGCGACGTTGAATATTGTTGGGCGAGGCGTAGGAACTCCCATTGCATGTCCAGCGCACTCATGGTTCGACCATCGGCTAGTTCTAAGGGTCGCTTCACGGTCAGGTCCCACGACACGAGACGCATGGCCTGCACCGAGGCAGCCAACGAAAAGGCACGGCTCTCGAAAAACTGATCTTCGATCATCGCCAGCACAATGCACGCAGTCCCCAGCTTCAAATACGTCGCATATTCGCTCATGGTGGCGTCACCCGTGATGACATGCAACCGTCGGTAACGCTGTGCATCAGAGTGAGGCTCGTCGCGGGTGTTCACAATGGGACGCTTCAGCGTGGTTTCCAAACCAACTTCTTCTTCGAAAAAGTCTGCGCGCTGAGTAATCTGGAATGGCACTTCTTCGCCGGCACCAGGGAACTCGCTGCCGACCTTGCCGGCCCCGGTAAAGATCTGACGGGTGACGAAGAACGGCATGATCGAATTGACGACCCGGCTGAACGGCACCGTTCGATCCATCAGATAGTTCTCGTGGGTGCCGTAACTGTTGCCCTTGCCATCAGAATTGTTTTTGTAGACAACAATTTCTTGTCCTGGCGGCAAGTTCAGCTTGGCGGCCTCCATTGACCGTTGCATCACGATCTCACCCGAGCGGTCATAGAGCGTTGCCGACTTTGGCGTACGGCATTCGGGGCTGGAGTACTCGGGATGGGCGTGATCCACGTAATAGCGCGCGCCGTTGGTCAGCACCGCATTGACCAGATGTGTCTCAACCTCGGGCGGCATTGCCCCTGCAGCAGTCCAGCCACGCGCATCGATGCCAGGCGATTCGTCTTCGAAGTCCCAACTGACCTTGGTTGGACGCCCAGCAATGTCGTCACGACCAAGATGTTGCACATAAGCGTTCACCAATATTGATGACGCCAGGATTGGATTGGACTCGCCGCCTCGCAACACGATGCCGTATTCGGTTTCGATGCCACACACCTTTGGTACTGCCATGTTGTTTACCGTAGTGGCACACCTCAAGGTTTGTGACGTACAGGCGTCAAGTCACGCGAGCATCGAGTCGATATGCACTCGTGACCATCGAAGCGCAACACATGCGATCTGGCCGATTTACGGTCTCAGCCGTCACATCACAACGGCTGTTCGGTGCGCTGTTCGTGGTCTTGCGCGTATTGTCCGTCATGTCAACGGCGCCAAAGGTTTACCCCGACACGTCGTCGTACGACTTCAGATGGGCTGAGTCATTCCGACCGTATGGGTTGTCGATCTTTCTCTCCATCTTCACGTTTCGGCCGTTGGCGACGGTGGTGCAGACGCTGATCGTCTCGGCAGCGGCTCTGTACTGTGCGTCAGAGTTGCGCAAAGCAAGTTCGCTTCTAGTGGCCGCTACATTTCTCCTGGTGGTGCTCAGCCGACCATTTGCGCTCTGGGATCATACGCTTTTGTCTGAAACACTCTCCTTTGCTGCGTTGTTCTTGCTCGGCGGGACGCTGCTGCGTGGACTGGTGGAGTCACGTAGGTCAAACAAGT
>JANMEI010000782.1:0-10379 GCA_031376865.1 Acidimicrobiia bacterium
GATCTGACCGAAACAACGGAGCAGTTGCTTGCTCGTCGGCTGGGGTCCTCTGAGTTCGTGGTGCTTCCGAATGCGGAATTGGGGTACCACGTTGCGAAACGCCTGATCGATCTGGTCGGCGCTTGTATCTTGTTGATTCTCAGCGCTCCGATTTTGGCGATGTTAACCGTCATCATCCGGATGGACTCACCCGGACCTGCACTCTTTCGCCAAACCCGGGTGACGAAAAACGGCAAGCACTTCACCTTTTATAAGTTTCGCACTATGTATTCCGATGCGCGCATACGATTTCCGGACTACTACGACTTCGGCAGTGTTGGCGACACAAGTCAAGCGTTCTACAAAGTTGAAGATGATCCCCGTAACACCAAGGTCGGGCGATGGCTGCGCCGCACCACTCTTGACGAACTACCCAATTTGTTAAACGTGTTGCGAGGTGACATCAGCCTTGTCGGTCCCCGACCGGATTTGCCGGAACTGATCCCCCACTACACCGACATCGAGTTGTGTTGCCTGCTGACAAAAGCGGGACTCACTGGAGCAGCGCAAACGAAAGGGCGCAGCCTGCTCACTGTCAAGGAGCGTCTACGGCTCGATGTCAACTACGTGTCGCATCAGAGCACCTGGTTAGACATCCGTCTGCTCGCCCGCACGATCTTGGTGGTTGTCCTCGGACGGGGTGCATTTTGAGATCGCAACTCAGCACCGCGAAATCGCGACTCAGCACAAGGACTACGACCCTCGGCGTGGTGATCGTCACGTACAACTCAGGCGAAGATGTCCTTCGCGTGCTGGACTCCCTCGAAGGTGCCGCCCGACTAACCCACTCAGAAGTGGTTGTTGTCGACAATCACTCAACCGATGGAATGCCTGCGCGCATACGACTGGCACACCCAACGGTGCGGATTATCGAGCTGTCAACCAACCGAGGTTTTGCATCGGCTGCCAATATTGGCTTTCGGGCACTCGACACAACTCACGTGGTGCTGCTCAACCCGGACGCCGTTCCGTCTGCCGGTTCGCTTGACGTGTTGATGGAGTTCGCGCAACAGAACAACAACGCAGGAATCGTTGCCCCGTTGTTGTTGTATCCCGACGGACGAAACCAGGAGACGGCACGTTCATTCCCAACCTCATCGGCAGGGCTGTTCGGACGGCGATCGTTGCTGACCCGAATCTTTCCACGCAATCGATGGTCGACAAAATTCCTCAGCGGACACAGCAGCGATGGTCAGCCGTTCCAATGCGATTGGGTTTCGGGCGCTTGCATGTTGTTCCGCCGCGAAGTGCTCCTCGATGCTGGCGGATTCGATGAGCGGTACTTCTTGTTTTGGGAAGACGCCGCCTGGTGCCACCGGCTTCATCAGTCGGGGTATCAGGTGTGGACCGTGCCCGATGCAGTGGTGACCCACCGAGAAGGGGGCAGTCGAAAAGGTTGGCCGCCACCGGTTGTTCGCCACTTTCATAAAGGCGCATATTTGTACTGGAAAACCTTCGCCGCACCGCAGTGGTGGAACCCGTTGCGTTGGGCTGCCGCGGCAGCGCTCAGCGGCCGAGCAGCAGCACTTGTCATTGGTCATCAGATCGAACGTTCGAATCGAGGCATCTAACATGAACGCACTCAGCAAATGGTGGCGCCCAATCGTCGTCGGGCTACTCGGCGGGGGGCTGGCCTTCACCGGGTCTTTCGCAGTATCCGACACCTACGCCTCAGGAACGCGTGTCCTGATCCGTGGGCGCGAAGCATCGTTTCTCACCGACCGAGCCCAAAATGTCTCGGATCAGCCGGGCATCGTCGACGCCAGCTTTGCCAAGACGTTAGGAGCGACGCAGGCAGGTATCGTGACCAGCCGCGAAATGGCGGTAACGATCGTCGATCAACTGAAGTTGGATCAGCAACCCATACCCCAGCAAGGGCTGCTGACCCGTTCGTTGCGTCAAGGCATGTTGGTCTACGCCAAAACAAAGGCGTATCTGAAACACGGCTACTACCGAAAGGCCACACGCCGAGAACAGGCGATCAAGGATGTGCAACTGGGTTTGGGTGCACAGGCACTTGAAAATTCGTACATTCTCGAAATAGCAGCCACCGCAGAGACACCCGAGGGCGCACGCGACATCGCCAATGCGGTAGCCGACGAGTTAGTTGCCGTCAGCGGCGAACGCGCCAAGGGTGATGCAAAACGCTATGCAGACATACTTGCGATTGAACTTAAAGATGCCGAGACAGAATCCGCAGCTGCATCGGCAGCAATCGGGGCATACAAAACCAAAAACGGAATTGCCAGTGTCGACGCAGAGCTGTCAATTGACGCAACCACGTCCGGGCAACTTCGCAATGAAGTGGTGCAGAACGACATTGCCATCGCCGGCACCAGCGCCGAACTGCAATCGATCACCACCTCGTTGAAGGCGTTGGACCCAGAACAACAGGGTGAGCAAACCATCAAAACCGGTCGGTCCGAGACGAAGATCCTGTCCAACCAACCAAGTTCCGTGTATCAACAACTGGTTCAGCAACGAGACACAGCCCGAGCGAAGCTTGCTGAACTGAAGGCCCGACAACTTGCGCTGAAGAAGGAGCTCGACAAAAGTCGACAGCCCGAGTTGAATGCTGAACAGGCTGCGCTTGCTCCACTCGAAGAGCGGTTGCAGATTGCTCGAACCCGGCGGGCCCAACTCGCTTCTCGTTACGCTGAAGCCAAGGCGAATGCAACCCAACCAGGCGTCGAACTGACCCGCATTGATGAAGCAGCGGCACCGGACTATCCGGTCGGACCAAAACGTTACCTGTACTTAGCACTCGGCCTGCTGCTTGGTGGGCTGGCTGGTTGGGGACTGACGTTGGCAACGCCTCAGCATCGGCCGTCAAAACGATCAACCAAACCAACGACACCTACCGGCAACGATGGAAATCCTGACCCCGGGGGTGACGACCAACCCGTGTCAACCATCAACAGCCAACAACTTGAGTTGATTGATTTGAGCGCCAACGGCGTCAGTAAACCGGAAGTCAACGCGTGACGTCTCATACCGCGAGCGGAGGGTCGAGTGGTGAGCGAAGCGAATTCGAAGGGCCCGAGCCAGTCAGGCGAGTGATCTCCACGACAACATTCCAGATCGGTGCAAAGTCAATGCACCTGTTGGTGAATATTGTCAGCACACTTGCAATCGTTCACTATCTCGATCCCGGTGACTTTGGTTCATACACCTTGGCCATATCAACAACCATGCTGTTCGGTCTTATCGCCGACGGTGGACTGATTCGCCTGGCAATTCGTGAGGTGATGCAAAACAAGGTGACGCTCGATACTGCGGCTGGAAGTTTGGCTGTTGTTCGTATTGGCCTCGCGTTCGTAGCCGGAGCCTTTGTGCAGCTGGTTTTGTTAGCGCTCGGCGCGTCGTCCGCTGTGCATATTGGCGCAGCAGTGTTGTCGCTCGGGTATCTCATCGAGGGATTTTTGGTGGTGATGGTTCTGCCATTCCACACGCGACAGCGACAACACTTAGACGTTGGGGTGCGACTGTTCGGCGAATGCATCGAGACCGCAGCGTTGCTCGTGTTGATAGTGAGCGGAGCGGGGCTGGTGTACCTCTTCGCCGCCCCCATCATTGGCGGAGTAGCAGCCGTTTCGTTAGGTACCTATTTCTCACGCAGTCGCTTCTTCTTACGCCCCCGAGTGCAGGCAGATGTCGTGCGAGCATTTTGCCGTGAGGCGGTTCCCGTCATCCCGGCGATAGTGATCGGGGTTGCAGCTATTCGCCTGGATGGGTTTGTTCTTGCCTGGTTACGGTCCGATCGAGAATTGGGCCTCTACGGAGCTGCGCATCAACCCGTTGAGTATGCGTTTTTAGCAACGGCTGTGATTATGTCCGTGTCGTTCCCTGCACTATCCGCTGCGTGGAATATCGATCGAAATCGGTTTGCGATGATTCATCGAAATACCCTCACGATGCTCATCACGGTGACCTTGCTTCCACCTGTTCTCCTGCCATTCGTCGGTAAGCCGATTATTGAGGTGGCTTACGGTTCTGACTACCTCGACGCCTACGGAGTGATGTTGCTGCTGAGCTGGGCGATCCCGCTGATGACGATCAGCGGATGGAACGCGCTTGTTCTCCTGAGCGCGAGAAGACAACGCACGACGCTGGCATACGACTCAGGCGCGCTCGTATTGGCCCTCGTACTGCTCCCTCTTTTGGTCACCTCCGGTGGAATGCGTGGGGCGGCGACCGGAACCTTGCTGATCCTGGGTGCGGTTTGCCTGGTGTCAACCACAGTGATCGCTCGTCATCTCTCCGTCTACCTGCACGCTTCACAAGTTGCTCCCATCGTGAGTGCTGGCGGCGCACTAGCGGCTGGCTGGATACTGCAGCTCTGGAAGACGCCGTGGCCAGCTGTCGGTGCCGCGGTAATTGCCACTCATCTGATCGCTTCGACACTCCTCGGCGGATTGCCGGTTCGAGCCTGGGCGCTATCGGTAGGAAGTCTGCCGACACTCGCTGGCGAGCCCGAATTACTGGTCGATTTGGTTGACCACGACCCAGCCCGAACCCTCACGCTGACTGGATCCCCAACATGAGTCCTGACCTGGCCATTTCGCTGCAGAACCACGCGTCTGGGCTGCCGTCGGTGAGCGTCATCTTTCCGACCTACAACCGCTGTGACGTCGTGCTGGAAACATTGCTACGCCTCTGTAGCCAGAAATATCCAGCCGAACTGATCCAAGTCATCGTGTGCGACAACAGCTCCGATGGCACCGTTGCAATGGTGAACATGGTGGCGTCTGAGGCACCGGTCGACATCGTGCTGATCCACAATGACGAACGACTTCCGGCTGTGAAACGAAACCAAGGGCTTCGTGCGGCCACCGGCGACATTGTCATATTTTTGAACGATGACGTATGGGTGGATGACACGTTCATCCGTGCACATATTGATGCGCATGCGAAAGCTGATCGGACCATCGCAGTACTTGGTCATGTACACCAATCGGCGACGATGGCGCAGACACCATTCATTCGTTGGTATCAACCGTTCGCATATCAGCTCATCTCTGACCGCGCCGGCGACACCGTGCCGTTTTGGTTCCACTGGTCAATGAACCTGTCGTTTCCTCGCGACGTGTTGTTGGAACGCAACCTGATCTTCCACGAAGACTGGGCCAACATCGGACACGAAGACATCGAACTTGGCTATCGATGGTCTCAAGCCGGATACGACATCGTTTACGAACCAACCGCCACCGGCGAACACTTTCATCCGCACACATTGGCGAGCGCGTGCCGGCTACAAACCAGCGTGGGACGAGGGTTGCGAGACCTTGAAGTGCTGATACCTGAACCAGATTTGTTGGAGCACTACGGGGTACTGAGCCGGACAGGCTCTGCTCGTAGTCGTGTTCGAGGCATGGTCCGGCGGACGTTGTTCAATCGTGCAACCGTGCCGACGCTGGTCAACCTGTTCGACCGGCGAGACCCCGAGTCACGCGCTGCTCAGTGGACCTACTGGAAGCTCATGCTGTTTTACACCGAATCCGGTTACCGCACCGCCCCGCAACGATCACCACTTCGGACCACAACCCGATGAGCGACACCTCGATGAGCGAGACCCCGATGAGCGCATCTCGATCGGCACTCCGTCCGATCCGGACGGCTGGGCAAGTTGTTTTCGCGGCGGGCGGAGCTGCGATTCTGGCGATGGGCGTCGCCCCACTCTCGTTGTCGCTCCCACTGGTGGCCGCGATCGTGGTGGGTGCCGTGGTGATTAGCGGACACCAGGATTTGTTGCGCCCCTATCTGCTGACCGCTCGACGAAACCACCAATCATTGGTTGGAGCAATTCAACGAACGTTACCGCTGCCGCGCCGAGGACGTTCGTTGATCTTTTTCAGCAGCGTGGTGATGTCTGGCGCGATCGCATACTTCTTGGGTGATCGAGGGCTGATTGCGCTAGGTGGAATCGTGGCAGTGGTTGCACTGGGTGTACTGGCGTTTGTGTCGCAACCTTTACTCCTGGCATTTGTCCGCACACCACCAACCGATGTTGTTGGTCGAGAGGCCACTCACCGCAACCCGAGTGGTTCAGTGATGCGACATCGCGGTGCCCGCTCCATTGCATTGCTCCTTGCCATCGGCATCTCCGGGGTGGCGGCGTTCTTCACTGCCGGGTTGGGGATGAAAGGCGTCGCAGCCGCGGTTGGGACCATCACCATTGGTGGCTCCGTTGCGTGGGTACAGGACCGCACCACCTTCTTGATGTACGGCATGACGGTGTCGTTGGCCGTCGTCCTGCACAAATCCTTCAGCGCAATTGATGTGGAATTGTCCGGAGGCGCAGTAGCGGTATACGTCACGACGTTCGACCTGATGGTGGTGTTGTGTTACATCAGTTGGATCGCTGAAGGGACGATTCGCAGCGATCTTGCCGCAGCGTGGCGCGGTCCAATGCGACGATTGCTGCAACTCCCGCTTTGGGGTTCGATTGCCTTGTTGCCAAGCGTTCTGGTTGCGCCCAACACGTTGCTCAGTGTGAGCGAGCTGGTGCGGATGGGGTGGATGTATCTCCTGTTCCTGTTTCTCGCCGTCCGACTTCGGACACGGCGACAAGTGTGGGCTGTGCTGGGTGGGTTGGCTACGTTTGCCTGCCTCGAGTTAGTGGTGGTCGTACTGCAATGGAAGACCGGTGGCGTACTTGGTTTGGACTTCTTAGGGGTGCCGAAAGAGTTGGGTGAACGCGTCACCAACGACGGCTCGCTCGGGCGGCCCTTCGGCACGATCATCCACCCCGTGTTCATGGGCGCTGTGATGGGTTCACTGGCAGCAGTTGCTCTTGGCCTGGCCTGCACATTGCGACGATCCCTCACACAACGAACGGCGGTTGCACTAGTCCCGATCTGTATCTTGCCGCTCTATCTCAGTCATACGCGCGCTTCGTTTGTGGCATTTGCAATGGTGGCGGGCATACAGGTTCTGTGGGCTGTTGGTCACCGATGGGTATCGGTGAAGGCACTTCGCACAGGCATTGCAGTGTTGCTGTTGACGGGCGCCGCGTTCGCCCCGAGCATCAGCGCCAAGATCACCGAGAATTTTGGGACGTCGCACTACGACGAAGAGGTTCGGTCCCGTCTTGAACTCAATGACGTCGCCGGAAAGATGATCGGAGACGCACCGATCATTGGGGTGGGGCTCAACAACTTTGAGGCGGTGATGGATCCGTATCAACAATACGGTCTCATCTTTGCTGACAACCCGGTCCATAACCTGTACCTGTTGGTGCTGTCGGAGACTGGCATCATCGGGTTTGTCGGGGTCGCAGCGGTTGGCATTGGCTTGTACGCGGCAGCCATGCGGCTAGCTCGCAGTCGCGACCCGTTACATGCAGGAATCGGCTTGGGGTTTTCCGGGGTCATTGCCTTTCTGATGATCGAAGAGATTCTGGGTTTCTCGTTGCGACAAGACATTCCGCTGGCGTTGTTTTGGATGCTGGCCGGTGTCTGTGTGAGTTGTCTGAATCAGGGGCGAATCGCAGGCAGCTTGCCAGTGCGCACCGGTCGGCTCCGAACAATAACCACCCCGCAACCTGCAAGTCGACGGTCGACCGGCTCGCTGTCGTACCGACGTCATCGACGATTGCTCACCCCGCGAAACATAGTGATGAGCGCAACCCTCATTAGTGCGGTGATGATGAACTCATCGCGTGCAACCGTAGAAATCGAGCCAACGGTTAGGCCGAGTTCTCCGCCAAGCGGCGTGGAAGCCACCACGCTGCTGCTGTCGGCCACCGATCGCAGCACCGGACGTTCTGGGATTTACATCGTGGCTCCGCGCGGCGAGCCAATTCGAATCACGCCAGACGATGGTCGTGTTTACAGCTGGCCAAGTTGGTCCCTTGATGCCACCAAGATTGCTTACACCGTTCGGCGCGGTGCGCCTGGAGCTGTCGAAGAGATCGAGGTGATGAACCCTGATGGGTCATTGGTGCAACGGGTCACCAACCTCGGTTACCGAACAGGGCAACCCAAGTTTTCCAACGACGGTACATCCATCATGTTCACCGCCGTCTCGCCCAATTTTGAGATCGTGGCGGTGTATTCGGTCAATCTACAAACCGAATTCATTACCAACCTTTCCGCGGTCAGCCAACCTGTTGCCTCGGCTGATGCCGACCCTCGGTACACCGCAGATGATCGCATCGTGCTGGCTGAAATCAGTGGGACTGCGGAAAAGCTGGCGATCATGAGCGTCGATGGCACCAAACGCCGAGTGGTGGTGGACAACAAGTTTTTCAACACCGATCCCGATCTCTCTCCTGATGGCCGATTGTTGGCAACGGCATCATTTCGTGGCGGTGGCGATCCGCGCCTGAGCGGGACAATTGGTGATAGCGCCGTTCGTATTGATCAGTGGTTCTTGGTCATTCACGATCTCACTACAAAACGGGAGCGCATTTTGACCCAAGGGCTGGATTGCACCACGCGAACGGGTGACAACCAATGCAAGCCCGGCGTTGGGTCTGCCTTTAAACCACGTTGGTCACCTGACGGAAAATCCATTGGATTTGAGTCCACTCTTGACGGATTAATTAACTGCGTTTGTGTCATCGACGCAGACGGAAGCAATGCGCGCACACGGTTGGAGTCATCTCGTCTTGCCATTACCTGGTTCGACTGGACAGCGCTCACTCCCGTTTCCACTCGACCGGCACTACCAATCGGAAGTCGGAAGTCAAACGCGCGCTTACTGGTTACCGCAGAGACAAGCTCCGGTCAACGTCAACTGCTCAACGCCGCACCGGACATGTCGCGATGGACGATTCTTGGTCTCAACGTGTCATCGGAGTCCGTCAAGTTGCGCCCGGATCAAGCCAGTTGGTCGCCGCAACGCGAACGCGCGGTGTTCAGTGCCCCGATTGTGATTCCGAAAACTGGCTCCAACCACCCCGCGCCTCCACCGGGAAAGAAGCGGACAGTGCATTTCACGTTGGACGAACTCACTCCCGGAGCCACCGGAAGCAGCACCGATGAAGAACCGGACACCGCTGTTGCGGAACAGCAATTGTTCCTGCGCGAGGTTGACGGAGACACCCGTCAACTGACTGATGCCTGGACCGAAGATTGGCGCGATGGCCATGCCGATGGTGACCTACACGGCAACCTCGATCCGGTGCTTAGTCCCGATGGCACCAAGGTGATCTATACCAGCGTGTCGTCACGTACAGCGCAATCTTCGGTGATGAGTTTGGATCTGCGCACCAACGAAGTGATCAGCCTCACTAATGCAACCGCTGGTGCTGTCGCCGCCGATGATGAACGCCCGGCGATCAGTCCCGATGGGCGTTGGATTGCATTCACCACGTCAATCGGCGCGTCAAAAGAAGTAGCAATCGTGTCCCCCGATGGGATGGGCTTCATGAAGCTGACAAACGATGATTGGTTTGACCTTTCACCTGCGTGGTCACCCGACGGAAAGTCATTGGTTTACGCCAGCTTTCGAGGGAAGTCACAACGCCTCGTCGGAACACAAACTTCATCGGCCGAGTTGAGCGGTCCGGGTTGGCACATCATCCGCTTGGACCTCACCCTGGGTCGCAGCGCATCGACGAAGACCGTTACGACATCACCTGTGCGACGAGTCACGCAGCTGACAACCAAGTTCTCGGGTTCAGCATTTGAGCCGGTGTGGTCGCCGACTGGACAACAGGTGGCGTTCGTCTCGCGCGGCGCTTCGTCGTTTGACCTGTTTGTCGTTCCGAGCACTGGTGGCAAACCCAAGGTGCTCGCCAGTACGCCCTACATCAACGAACTCCACGCGGACTGGCGGTGATCACGATGACAACACCCGTCGCTGCCGTAGTGGTGAATTGGAATACAAGACAGCTGTTGCACGATGCATTGGCCAACCTCCATGACGAGATGGGTGTTGGCGGCCAGGTTGGCAATCAGGTATCCGTTGTCGACAACGGTTCTGCCGATGGATCTCTTGATGGCGTCGCAGCACGGTGGCCAGATGTTGCGACTATCGCCAACTCAGACAACGTCGGCTTTTGTATCGCATCCAATCAAGGCATTCGGGCCACCACTGCTCCGTATGTGCTGTTGATCAACACCGACGCGCGGATCGAAGCTCAGTGTCTAACCACTATGCGTACATATTTAGATGAGCATTCTGATGTTGGCGTGGTTGCTCCTCGGCTGGTATACGCGGACGGCCGATTTCAACGATGGACCGCAGGAAAACCGCTCTCGCTGTGGTCTGCAACGAGCTACTTCTGTGGGTTCGACCGACTCACTCGGTTCACACCCGTTTCACGCCTCTTCGAAGGGATGTACTGCGCCCTCGACACTCCAGACACCCGAGACGTTGGGTGGGTGTCGAGC
>JANMEI010000829.1:0-2424 GCA_031376865.1 Acidimicrobiia bacterium
GTGTCGAGCAGAATCAAGGAACGTTTCCCGCAGGCATCTCAGCTTCGACATCCCAATCCGTGGCAGGCTCAAAGGGATCTACATACTGCGATACAGACCCAGCAAGAGGACGGGCAACCGCCGATCTTTCCAGCGCGTCAAGGCGTTCAAGACGTTTCAAGTCTTCGATGCTGACCAGGGCCCCGGCTGGCTTGCCGTGCTTTTCGATCACGATCCGCTCGCCTGCCCCACGGGTTCGTTCCAAAAGCGCCGACAGCTGATCTTTGGCTTGTGTTGCAGTAACGGACATACGGTCACACTACCCGGGCAGGACCCGAACAACTAGCTGAAATGTCTAAAACAGCCAATAGATGGCAGATCCGGACAGCCCGCTACCTCTTTTTCTTGGCGGCAGTCGTCGGCGGCGGCGGCGGCGTGGTGGCAATCGTTTGTTGTGGCTTCTTGCCAACCGGGACGGGAGTCACTGACGCAGTGCCCTGCGGTTTAACCGCTTTCGATTTGGACTTCGTCGTTGACGGCTTGGTCTTGCTCTTCTTCGATTGACCGGCAACCGTCGTTTCAGGCGCCGTTGTCTCGACAACTGGCTGCACCGATTGGTTCTGGTTGGGATTGGCTAGCCCCGTTGTGCCGTCGTCGGGAATCGACTCCAATGGAGGCAGCGTGCCGCCACCAACAGGTGCACCACCTTGTTCGACAATCTGCACATTGAACAGCACCGAACGCAGATTGTAAGTACGCAGAAATTCGCCACTCTTGAAGGGGACTTTGCCCTTTTCAAAAACGAGATTCAGATTTTGGACTCGCCCGCCATACGGGCCAACGCCATCGCGAAGTGTAATTTCGATGTCGCGGAACGCACCCAGTTTTCGCCCCGCTTCTAGCCGCGCCGCGGTCAGCGACACGGTCCACGTCGAATGCGGATTGGGGCTTGTCTTGTCGCCCTCGTCGACCACCGGAGGGAACGCACCTGGTGCACTTTGACCACCGGTTGATGATGAGAACTCGGTACGAATAGGAGCACCCGATTGATCTGCCCTGATTTCACCAGCGGTCTGAGCGATTGACTCGTCGGTACGCGGATCCTCAAACGAAACGAATCCACCACTTCGAAACTCGCCGCGACCGATGTACACCTGACACGCTGTGGTGTCGCATGTGTTGGCGACGCCAGGTCGCTTTTCTGCGGCAGCATAAGAACGAGCGGCTACTGCTTGAGCTTTCAGCGCTTCCATTCCGTTTGGCTTCGTTCCCCAGCCAGCGGGAACTTCGGCAGGAACCACACCTCGTAGGTAGTCCTCCATATTGACCTGATTGACCAACTGCTGACCCGGTTTGCCATCAACCGCGGCGAGGTCACCTCGATATGCACGCCTACCATTTGCGGTGCACAACTGCAGCATCGACGCTGGGTCATTTTTGTCGGCGACAGGGGCAGGACCGACAGACACAATAACGCTAGGCGAACTTACGGTTCCTCGAACAACCCACGGGCCTGCACAACTCGTTGCTTCGCTCACCACAAAACGTCCCGTGCCGGCAAGTTGAACGCGCACGGCAACCGGGGTGCCAGGAGCAAATGCTGATGGCGGCAAGATTGCAGGAATCGTGGTTGGTTGAGGTGTGGTCGAGACGCTTGGATCGGCGGGTGCAGTGCCACTCGAGGGAATCGTTGCCGCTGGCACCCCAACTGCAACCGGACCAGGCTTTGCCGTACCAGCAGGTGTTGATGACGGCGTCGATTGGGCAGGTGCGGCTGCGATCGCCGCAGCATCGGGCCCCACAGTTTCGCCGTTGATGGTCAGGTAGACACGACCGTTCGGTTGAAAGATCGACACGGTCTTGCCGTCATTACTCAGAAGTCGAACGCCGATCGCCGAACTTGGATTGAGTTTGCCCACACCAGTGTTTCCATAAAAATGCGCCAGGATCTTCCGGTAATCCCAGCCCTTGTCGACGGCGTAGCCGAACGCACCCCATTGGCCCAAACCGCGGCCATGACCATATCCGTGCCCGGTGATGACAACGTTTCGAACTGCTGGTTTGGTAGCAACCGGTTGTGTCGAAACCGGAGCTGACTCGGGTGGTACTAATCCGGGGTTGGTGGTTGCCGGGGCAGTGTCGGTTGCGCCGGGCTGCGTCGACGGAGGAGGGCCAACTGGCACCGGGGCTGCATTAAGCGAGCGAACTTCAAACGCCGCGCCGACTGGAATCAGAGTCGGCAGTTTGGACGCGTTTGCCTGGACACCTGCCTGGTGAGACAGGGCCGAAGTGGAAGTGGCGACAGCCAAAACCGAAGCCACCGCCAGAGCTGTGGGAGCGAACCCCCTGGGGAAGTACAGCCAACGCACGGTCGGTCCAGGCTACAAGGCTGAGATGCCAAGCGAACCCTTCCATCGTTCAGCCACCGATAGTGGCCGAATTCGG
>JANMEI010000833.1:0-5421 GCA_031376865.1 Acidimicrobiia bacterium
GCCACCGTTGCGATCCAGGACCTTGCCCTTGTGTCGCAGCAGTAGCCGCCTACCCCAAATACCTAGGATTGCACCGTCACCCAGGCACCTGTTTCGGAACTCTGCGCCACCGCATCGCACACCAACAATGAACGCAACCCGTCATGAAACGTCGGGTGGTGCGCTGGACTGCTTGCACCAGCTAATACGTGTGCATAGATATCGTTAAACAATGCACGGAACGTATCCGGGTAGCCCTCGACGTGGCCACTCGGGTACGCCGAGGTTGCGGCAGCGATCGGGTGCATCAAGCCCGGATCTCGTTTGAATATCTGGTTAGGTTGCCCCCGATGCCCAATCCACAAGTTCTCGGGGTTTTCCGTGTTCCAACTCAAGGCCGATTGGGCGCAATCAATTTCCCAGTTGAGAAAATTCTTTCGTCCAGCAGAAACCTGCGAAATGGTGGCCGTGCCTCGAGCCCCGTTGGCGAATCGCAGCAGGACGCCGGCAGCATCGTCCGATGCCATCTCTTCGGTGACACGCTCTACATCGGCCGACGATTGCGCAAATGTTTCCACTTCGCCCACCGGATGATTGCGCTGCTGATGAAACGTATGCAGATCAGCCATCACGCGATCGATTCGGGCGCCGGTAATGAACTCGACATTGTCAAACCAATGCGAGCCAATATCGGCAACCGCTCGCAGTTCGCCGCCCTTGTTGGCATCCAAGCGCCAGTTCCAATCGGTATCAAACAACAACCAATCTTGAAGATAGCCACCACTCACCAAACGAACGTCGCCCAACTCACCATGTGTCACCATCGCGTGCGCCTGATGAACAATCGGGTAGTAGCGCTGGTTGAAACACACCGCATGAACTAAGCCAGCGGCTTCGGCTTTGGCGACCAGGTCGCGTCCCTCGGCAACAGACACAGCGAGAGGCTTTTCGCACACCACGTGTTTGCCTGCTTCGAGGACGGCACACACCTGCGCGTAATGCAGATGGTTGGGGGTGGTGATGTGGACGACGTCCACCTCAGGGTCGGCCAGCAACGCGTCCAAGGATTCGACAACCGGAGGCAGGTTGACCTGCTCGGCTTTGAGCCGGGCACGGTCCGGCGTAGAGCCAACGATTCCCTTGATCGTGATTCCCAACCGGCGAAGCGCTTCGGTATGGGCGACGCCCATAAACCCGGTTCCAACAACACCTGCGGTAACCCCGCTCAGCGGATGCGTGCTCACATGCTCCCCATTTCTCTGCTTGCCGCATCTCGGAAGCGGCCTGAGCAGCGTACCCAGTTCTTCGAATGTCGCCCGCAAGGGTGTTGGCCCGTTGATTTTGCCGGGGTTTTGCACCTTGCGGGCGACATTTTTGGATTTGCCGGTAATCTGAGCATCGTGTCCACCAACTCATCGCGCTCCGACGCGGCCGCGCTCGACGCCATCGACCCTCTTGCGCACCACCGGCAACAATTCGTTCTTCCCGAGAACGAGATCTATTTGGATGGCAACTCCCTTGGGGTTCTGCCTAATGGAGTTAAGGAAGCGGTCATCCGCACAATTGACCACGAATGGGGCACCCGCCTCATCCGTTCATGGAATGAAGCCGATTGGTTTGACTCCCCTGCACGAGTTGGTGCACTCATTGCGCCGATCATCGGTGCACATACCGACGAGGTAGTTGCTTGCGATGCGCTCTCGCTGAACGTCTTCAAATGTCTGACAGCGGCACTTCGGTTACGACCGGGCCGCCGCACCATCGTGAGCGAGGTTGGCAACTTTCCGAGTGATTCCTACATCGTGCATGGCGTCGCCGAGCTATTTGGAGCGAAAGTAGTTGACGTCGAAGCGACTGACGTACCGGCAGCGATCGTTGCTGCCGGACCCGACCTTGCCGCCGTAGAGTTAACCCACGTTAACTACAAGACCGGCGCCATTTACGACATGAAAGCGCTCACCTCATTAACCCATGAACACGGCGGGGTGACGGTATGGGATCTTGCCCACTCGGCTGGTGCGTTGGATGTGCACCTCAACGACGCCAACGCAGACTTTGCCGCGGGCTGCGGCTACAAATACCTCAACGGTGGCCCTGGCGCTCCCGGGTTTGCTTTTGTCGCCCGGCGTCATCACCCACAACTCAGCCAACCAATCACCGGTTGGTTTGCCCACAAAGCACCCTTTGACTTTACGCATAACTTCGAACCGATCGAAGGGATTCGGCGCATGCTGATCGGCACCACCCCAATGCTATCGATGATTGCGCTTGAGGCTTCGATGAAGATGTGGGCCGATGTTGACATGGCGGCGCTTCGACGCAAGAGCATGGCAATGGGTGACTACTTCATCCAGCTCGTCGATGAACGTCTGAGCACATACAACTTTGGGATCGCGTCACCCCGCACTGCTGCTCAGCGTGGCAGTCAGGTATCGCTCACTCACGAGCATGGCTACGCCATCATGCAAGCCCTGATTGCGCGCGGCGTTATCGGTGACTTCCGAGCACCAGACATTCTGCGTTTCGGGTTCACCCCACTGTACGTTGGGTTTGTTGAACTCTGGGACGCCGTCGACGCGCTCGTGAACATCATGGAAACCAACGCATGGAATACGCCCGAGTTCACCACCCGCAAAGCAGTCACCTGACGATTGTTAGATAACTGGGGCAGTATCGCTACTTGGCGTTGGCGAAAATCGAAGCGGCAACGAGTCAGCGCCCCACACCCCAAACGAACCTGGCTTCCATTCAACCGGACCGTCGATCGCCAGGTTGGGCATCCGCTGAGCAAGCAGTGGTAGCGCCTCCTGCAGCTCTGCTTTAGCCAATGAGTAACCAAGACAGAAATGGATGCCCGCACCAAACGTCAGGTGGGGCGACGCATGTGTGCGGGTGATGTCAACCGTGTGTGGTTCGGGATACACCGACGAATCAAAGTTGGCCCCGATGAAACTCGGCATGATGATGGTGCCAGCCGGGAAGATCACCCCGTTGAACTCAAGATCTTCAGGGGCATAACGGCCGGTACCGCGCACCGCTCCGAGGACCCGCATCGTTTCTTCGACTGCATTGCTCGCTAACTCCGGCCGCTCGGCCAGCAGTTTCCACTGGTCTGGAACTTGGGCGAGTACAAACAACGAGCAGCCCAGCTGGTTACGAGTGGTATCGGTACCGCCAACGATTACCGCTTCGACCATCGACACCAACTCGTCGTTGCTCAGCCGATCGCCAGCTTCTTCAGCTGCAATCAGGGCTGTAATCAAATCGTCGGCGGGGTCAGTGCGGCGCTTTTCGATAAGTATACGTACGTACTCGTCGAGTTCATCACGCGCAGCAACAATCTTCGGGCCATCGTTCACTAAGTCGTTGTTAAAGATGCTGAGTAGGTCTGCGGCCCAAATGCTGAACTTCTTCCAGTCAGACTTTGGCGCCCCCAACAATTCGCACATGATGGGGATGGGATACGGCTCGCACACGTCAGCAATTAGCTCGGTGGATCCAGATGGCGTCACCCGGTCAATCAGCGACGTGATCACGTCTCGCATGAACGGTCGAAGTCGATCGGTTGCCTTCGGCGAAAACGCCGGCGCGACCAACCGTCGAAGCCGTGCATGAGTGTCACCCTCGGCAGACAACACCGACTCTCGACGATTTCGATCCGTGAGTGAGGCGTCGATATCGTCGCGGTTTTGGGTGATCAGTCGAACCGCAGAGTGGAATCGCCGATCACGAAGAAACGCTGACACTTCGTGATGACGAGTGATGGAGTACCCGAGCGGGGCCCTCGCCAGCCAGTGCTCCGGACGAACTCGATCCATCTCAGCGACCATCGCGTCTCGTGATTCGAGTGACGACAAGACGTCGATATCGGGTAAGTCCAATTCGTCAACGCGAACAACCATTCCCGCAGGTTAGAGAAATTGCAGCGACAATGCGAACACTTCCGAGATCACGGCCCTCAGTTGATGAAATGCAGCGTGTTCAACGACTGCCGGAACGAACTGACCTCGGCCGCCACCAACGTTGGATCACCCGAAAGGCCTCGAGAAATAAACCCAGCCAACTCGGCACAGCGTGCTGGCGTTAACCCCCATCGGACCATCTCGGGGACTCCCAATCGCAAACCTACTCCCCCACGACCAGGCAGACCGATAGCCGACGCGAGGATATTGGCTCGACGCAGCCGTAACGCGGCCTGGTGCCCATCACCGTCGATGCCAGCAGCAACGTCGAGCGCAAACTGATGCGAAAGGGTGGGCACCTGCGATCCGTCGTGACTGACCGTGAAGGGCACCAGGCCGAGCGAGGTAAGTTGATCGGCCAACGCCCGAGCGGTGTCACACATCATGCGCGCATATGACTGTCCGTGGGTGATCCAGTCGGTCAGCGAAATCGCCAACGCCGCAGATTTACCAACGTCGAAGTTCGCGGTCAGCCCCGGGTAAGCGATCGCATCGATACGCTCCGCAAGATCAGAGCGATTGGTTAACACCAAGCCACCCGGCGGACCGCCCAAGCTTTTATACGTGCTCATGGTCATCAGATCGGCACCCTCATCCAACGGGTTTGGCCACTGCCTGCCGCTAAACATGCCACACGCGTGCGCAGCATCGAACAACACGTCAGCGCCCACCTCGTCAGCGATAACTCGAACCTCACGAATCGGATGTGGCACCAGGTTGAGGCTCGCTCCCATCGTGATCAGCCGAGGTCGATGTTGTTTGGCGAGCACTCGCAACCCCTCAACGTCGATGGTGTAGCGCGATGCGTCAAACGGGGCTTCGATGATGTTGAGCCCATACAGACCGGCGGCGCCCGGTTGTTGATGAGTCACGTGCCCGGCAATGTCGGATGGCGGCACAATGATCGTGTCGCCAGGTTTGCAGGTTGCCATGAACGCATACAGATTTGCGGTCGCTCCAGAGGGCACGCGAATTTCGGCGTGGGCCGCGTTGAACACGGTCCGAGCTAACGAGGCGGCGATCACCTCGATCTGCTCAATCGCCTCGAGTCCCATCTCATACTTTTCGCCCGCCGCACCGAGCGAAGCGCGGGTACCGAGCCCGGCAGCCATGGCAGCCTCGGCCCGAGGGTTCATCACATTGGAAGCCGGGTTGAGGTTGACACTCTGCTGTTCGTGGATGTGGCGATTCTCAAGAATCAACGCTTCGATGCGGTCAGCGGTTTGGTATGGGTCAAGGCCGCTCACCGAGCGGAGGATGTCGTGTTCACGTTCATTCATCGGGCTCAGACCGTATCGGGTCTGAGCCTGAAAAAGACTGCACACGACTCGCAACTCAGACGCTAGAGTGAATCTCGGTCTTGGTGGCCATAGCTCAGTTGGTAGAGCGTCGGCTTGTGGTGCCGGATGTCGCGGGTTCGAGCCCCGTTGGCCACCCCATTTGGTTGCGGGTGTGGCAGGTGGTGCAAACCATCTGCCGC
>JANMEI010000867.1:0-3636 GCA_031376865.1 Acidimicrobiia bacterium
GATTTTGGACGACGGTGGCGACGCCACGTTGTTGCTGCATCGTGGTGCCGAGTACGAAACCGCTGGTGCCGTTCCAGATCCAGGCGAAGCAGGCAACCAAGAGTTGGCCATCATCTTGAGCGTCTTGACCAAGACGTTGAAAGAAGACAAAACCAAATGGACCCGCATGCTGGCCGGTGTGAAGGGCGTTACCGAAGAGACCACCACGGGCGTACCTCGTTTGTATCAAATGCATCAGCGTGGTGAGTTGAAGCTTCCGGCGATCAACGTCAACGACTCGGTCACCAAGTCCAAGTTCGACAATCTTTACGGGTGCCGTCACTCGCTGGTTGACTCGATCAACCGTGCCACCGACGTCATGATCGGTGGCAAAACCGCTCTCGTTGCTGGCTATGGCGACGTAGGTAAGGGTTCGGCGCAGTCATTGCGTGGGCAGGGCGCTCGTGTGTTGATTACCGAGATCGACCCGATCAACGCGTTGCAGGCTGCGATGGAGGGTTATCAGGTAGTGATCCTTGAAGAGGTCGTCGGTGAAGTCGATATCTTCGTATCAGCTACTGGTAACACCGATGTCATCACCACCGAGCACATGTCCAACATGAAGCACAACGCCATCGTATGCAACATCGGCCACTTCGACAACGAAATCGATATGGCTGGCCTGGCCCGCAGTGGTGCCACCCGACTGGAGATCAAGCCGCAAACTGATTTGTGGACCTTTCCTGACGGACACGCCGTGATCATCTTGGCTGAAGGTCGTTTGGTCAACCTTGGTTGCGCCACCGGCCATCCCAGCTTTGTGATGAGCTGCTCGTTTGCTAATCAGGTGTTGGCCCAAATCGAGTTGTACGGCGATACTGAAGGAAAGTACCCCGTGGGTGTGTATGTGCTGCCAAAGGCGTTGGACGAAAAAGTTGCTCGCATCCATGCCGAGGCATTGGGCGCGAAGCTGACCCCGTTGTCCGAGGCGCAGGCCGAGTATCTTCATATCGACCTGTCCGGCCCCTTCAAGGGCGAAAGCTACCGCTACTAGGAGCTGCGGGCCGTCATCGCTGGCTGGCGTAAGCTACCAACGTGGCTGCTTCACTTGCTCCTTTGTTGATCGAACTACTTGTGTGCCCGGAGGACCGTCAGCCGTTGCTGTATGTCCCCGAGCACGATGTGTTGTACAACGATCGGCTTCGCCGCATCTACAAGGTGATCGAAGGCATCCCCGACTTGCTGATCGAGGATGCATCGGCCGCCACCGCCGAGCAACACGACACGTTCTTGGCTTCGGCCGGCGCAGTTCGCACCGGCTCGAAGTAGTTAACTCAGTGAGGGTCGGGGCTTAGGCGCCGACCTTTTTTAATTCTGCAGCGAGCGCATCGGGCCGCACCAGATCCCACTGCTGGTTTCCAATCGCGTCGAAGGCGATTTTGCCGTCTTTGCCAACGACGAACAATCCCGGCTGTTGTCCCAGCGAGATCATTCGGCTGGTCACGTCGTAGGCGTCGAAGACCGAACCGTCTTTGTCGGCGAGCACGGTAAACGGGTATGCGTTGGTGGCCAAGTGTTTTTTTAGCCCATCGATGTCGTCGGGGGCGATGGCCACGATCTGGGCTCCGCCGGCGGTGAGTTGCTGATGAGTCTCACGCAACTGCGCAAGATGCTTTCGGCAATTGGGTCAAAAGAACCCTCGCAGGAACACCAACACCACCGGTCCGCTGGTGACCGCTTCGGAGAGATCCCATTGGGATCCATCGGCCATCGGGAGTGAGATGGATGGTGCGATGGTGCCGACGGTGGCGGTCCGTGATGAACGAGTACTCATCCACGTATCTTCGTCGTTCGAGGCGGGTTCGACAAACTCTTCACTGACATACCCCTCGTTCATGATGGCTGGATGGTTTCTCCACTGATCGGGCTTGTGTTTCCTAGCCGTTGCGGCGTCTGCGGTCGCCACGGTGTTTCTCCCTGTGGCCCGTGCGGGTTGGAGTTGGTACAAACCAGTCGGACCGATCCTCGTTGGGTGAGATTGCCGGTCGGTTGTGCATCGATCCATGCTCCGTTTGAGTATCACGGCGCGGCGAGGGAGCTCATCCGTTCTGCGAAGTACCGATCAAACGTTGCTGGATTGGCCTTCGCCGCTGGACACATGGTCCGATCCTTGGGTGCCAGGGCCGATTCCAACGATGTGGTGTCGCGTATTGACGTGGTGACCTGGGTACCTACCTCTCCTTCGAGGCGTCGCAAACGAGGCTTCGATCAGGCCGAGCTACTGGCAGCCCATGTGGCGTTGTTGTTGGGGGTCCCGAAGGTGCGGCTGCTCCAGCATGTTCGAGATCCTGGTTCGCAAACAGGGCGGTCTCGGATCGCCCGGCTGCAGCGGTCGCACACCCAAATGTTTGTTCCGGCTAACCGGGCTGGATTCGGTTGTTTCGACACGGTGTTGCTGGTCGATGATGTCGTGACGACCGGGGGTACTTTGTCTGCTGCGGTGCGGATGTTGAAAGACAACGGGTCAAACACCGTCCATGCGGTGGTCGCAGCGGCCACCCTGTGAAGGTCAGTTTGGAGAGGCGACCACCCGGAGAGGTCGCCAGGTATCAACTCGGGTGGGCAAATCAGCCGGTAAACGGCGAATAGACGGACAGTGAACCTTCCGTCATCAGATTGTCACAGAACCGTGCTTGTCACGGAGAGCTGTGCGTGCTTACTATGCGTCATGGGAGTTGTCCCGAAAGGTGCCAGCCGATGATGGAACTGCAGAACGATCTGCAGCGCACGATCGAGCTGCCATGCCTGCTGCGCCGTGCACACGTGCGGCTCTGCGAACTTGTAAGCGATGAACAACTGAAAACGACCTCTGGCTGCGGCCCGGGGTCGTTTGTGTTTTCGGGCCCAACCGAAAGAGGCCCTCGGTGCCTTTCGGAACCAAAACCCATGTCATTCCAACCCTACGAACGTCCCCTTAAAGGAGGACTCATGGTGCATATCAGCATTCGTCATCGCAATGTCTTCGTCGACGACATTGTGAAGGCGTCGGCCAACGAGAAGATCACACGTTTATCGCGGTTCGTCCAAGGAATGGACACAGCCGAAGTGTGTTTTACCGAGGAGCAAAATCCGCGTGTTGGAAGTTCTCGCAAAGAGATTTGCGAAGCGACGATGCGCGGCCATGGGCATGTGGTCAGAGCCAAGGCTGCTGCTGCCACCCAAACCGCCGCTCTCGATCTCGTGGTTGCCAAGCTGGAGCATCAGTTACTCAAGGTCAAAGGAAAGGTAGGGAGTCGATTACATGGTGGGCCAAAGGCTGGCAACCATCACTCACCCGGTTTGCACGAAGTTCCGAACGGCACGGTTGCGTTGTTGGAGCAGGCGATGGCTGCGGCCGAGCCAGATCCGAACGAGGCAAAGATCGTTCGTCGAAAGCAGTTCGAGATGAGTGCGATGACTGCCGAAGATGCGGCGCTGCGAATGGACCTGCTGCAGCACGATTTTTATATGTTCACCAACGCTGATACCGGGCGTACTGCAGTGGTGTACCGACGCGAAGATGGGCACCTGGGCCTGATCGACGCTGCTGCTTAATTACTCCCGTTGGGAGTGGCGACGGGTCCTGTCTCCTCCAGGGGCCCCCTCCCACTTCGCAGG
>JANMEI010000872.1:0-6422 GCA_031376865.1 Acidimicrobiia bacterium
AGTCATCTCGGATCGTGCTTCCAACGAGCGCTGCAATACCGGTTGCAGCGATCAATCCGCCAGCAACCAACATTGCGCGACTGCGGATTCCGCTTCGACCGTCCTCTGGTTCATACGTGGCCATACTTTTCACGATAACCCATAGCGGCTGATTTGATTGGGATTACCCGAAGGACAACCTGTGGAGGGTGTCCGGTTTGGCTGTCCAACGCCGGTAGGATCAGTCGTCCACAGTGGCGGTCGGGTTGCGCCGTTTTTCCGCATCCTCTCCTCGTCACGTTCACCCCTTCTGGTTGCTGATTCTCCGTTTATGAAACTTGGTCGATGGTCTGGTCGGCGCGTTGCCGGTGCTGCGTTACTTTGCGCAGCGCTCGCTTTACCGCGCTCGATGAATACTGCTGGCGCCGCTGCAGTGCTTCCCACCACACCAACTGATCCAGCAGTAACCACTGTTGCGTCAACGCTGCCACCGGTGCCGGTGGCGCCGCCGACCAGTCCACTTGCGACCACTCCTCCCACGCAACCGCCTACCTTGGCACCACCCTTGGCGCCTCCATCGTTGATTCCGTCATCGGTTGACCCCGCCGCAACCGTGCCTGTCACCCCAAATCCGTCGAGTTCTGTGCCAACGAGCGTTGATCCTGGCGCAGTGATTCCATCGCAAGGGTCGGACTCCACCACCTCAACCGCCGTTACCTCTACCATTCCAACCGATCCGGGGGCAACCACCACGACGCTGTTTCCCGGCCAGTTCGAAAACATGCCGACCCCGGGCGTTGATCCAACGAGTGATGCCAACTTCGACGATGCAATCCCCGAAGAACCGCCCGTCAATGGTTCCTATGTTCCCTACGGAGCGGCAGTCCCGAACTCGTCCTTTTCCGAAGAACTGGCCAAGCTCACGGCGGGGCAACAGCAGCGATACAACGAGTTGCAGAAACAACTTGCTGAAGCCACGAAGCGAGTCGAAAAGGCCAAGGACTCTCTTGCCGAATTGACCACCTCGGGGCGCCAAAGCAGCGGTGACATCAAACGGTTGACTGAACTTCGTTCAACATTAGCGGCGTCAATGCGTAAGCGAGCGCTTCGTGAGTACACCGGTGGGTCCGCTCGGCTTCTCCGAATGATCGTTGATTCAAAAGATTTCTACACACTTCGACGTCGCACCAACTTCGTTTCCCAAGCACAACGACGCGACGCTGCATTGGTTCAGAGTTATCGAAAGTCCGAACGATCCCTCGCTGAAGAAACCCAGCAGTATCAGGCCATTCTCGAAGCCCGCCAGTTCGAAATTGACAATCTCGAAAAGGACGAGGCAGTTCTGAAGAAGGATTTCGAAGAACTCAGCGCGCTGATGGGTGCACTCACTGCTCCAACGGTCTTTGAGGGTTTCGTGTTCCCGGTTCAGCCGCCGTATCAATACATCGATACGTACGGAGCTGATCGAATGAACGGAACCCAGTTTCAACACCAACACCAAGGTGTCGATATCTTTGCCGCCGAAGGTCGAGCAATCGTGGCCACCAAGCGCGGAATCGTCTACAGCATTGGTGTTGCGCGACTCGGTGGTAACAGGCTGTGGCTGAAAGATACCGATGGCACCTGCTACTACTACGCACACTTATTAGCGTTCGCTGACACGATGACCGAAAACAAGATCGTTGAGGCTGGCGAAATTCTCGGTTTCGTAGGCCGTACCGGTAACGCAGTTGGAACTCCGCCGCACTTGCACTACGAGATCCATCCGCAGTGTGCCGGGCCAACCAATCCGACCCCCATCTTGAACGCAGTCGAAAATGCAAACCTCGAGGCGTACGTCGCTGCGGTTCGCCCCGTCTTTGGTGGTGGCGCACTGAGTGCACCAGGTGCCCCGGCAGCGACCGTGGCTGGTACAACGGTGTTCGGTGCCACCACGCTTCCGGGCGCCACGACGCTGCCACTCCCTGGAGCGCCGCCCTTGATTGGAAATGCGCCGGGCGGTGGGAAAGCAATTGTTCCGACCTCCCGAGTCCCACGGCCGAGCGGATCCACGATCGCTCGACCTGTGCCCAAGGGAAACAACCCGACAATTCCACCGGGCGCACCGTTAACGCCGCCCAGTATCGGATCAACGGTGGCCGGCGCAGCCACGTCGACAAAACCCGGCGCCACGTCAACCGCACCGACCACCAAAAAGAAGTAGCGGCGGTCCGAGCGGTACCAAGCGCGCCAGTCACCGCCACCTCTAGAGTGGCCACCGTGGTGAACGTGCTGAACGACCGACCTGCTCGTGCAGGCCTCGTGGTGGATAACGCGGCCAAAGCGTTTCGGACTCCCGAAGGTGGAGCAGTGAAGGCGCTTGATGGGGTCAGTATCGATATTGCACCTGGCGAGTTCTTCGTGATGCTCGGCCCGTCGGGTTGTGGCAAAACAACATTGCTGCGATCAATCGCTGGGCTCGAAAACCTTGATGCCGGCACCATTCATCTTGACGGCGAACGGCTCGACACGGTCGCGCCGTTCGCTCGCCGGGTGAATACCGTGTTTCAAAGCTATGCACTGTTTCCGCACATGACCGTGTCGGAAAACATCAGCTTTGGCCTAGAGATGGCCGGAGCGAGCCGCCGATCAGCGGCACCTCGGGTGAGTGAGATGTTGGCCCTGGTTCATCTCGAAGAGATGGGTTCCCGAAAACCTCACCAGCTGTCTGGTGGACAACAACAACGAGTTGCATTGGCACGCGCACTAGCCACGCAACCAAGTGTGTTGCTACTCGACGAACCACTAGCAGCGCTCGATCTGAAGTTGCGACGAGGGATGCAAAGCGAGTTGAAACGACTGCAAGCAGCAACTGGCATCACGTTTGTGTTCGTCACCCACGATCAAGAAGAAGCACTCGCATTGGGCGACCGCATTGCTGTGTTCAACGACGGCAAGATCGTGCAGTGCGGGACGCCCGAAGACATCTACGAACGACCGAACGGCCGATTTGTGGCGGACTTCATTGGCGAAGCATCGTTTCTGAATGTGAGCATGATTGCCAACCTGCCTGACGAACTGTTTGTTAACGCCAATCGTGGGGCACACGTGGCGGTTCGTCCTGAACGGGTTCGTTTTGTTGCTGTCAGCGAGAGTCACCTTTCAGGAGTTGTGGTGGAGTCGCAATATGCCGGACCCGATGTTCGTCTCGTCGTTCAACTAGCCGACGGACAAATGGTTCGTGTACGTACTACTGCTGGAGTGCCCACGCCTACAGTCGGTGGACGTGCCGATGTTGCCTTTTCTGTCGGCAGTCTCCGAAAGATCGAAGTATGAACAATCGTCGCGCCGGGGACTCGTCACCCACGTTTGCTTGGCCGGCAGTCACCTATCTTGCCGCAGTCGTAGGTGGACCACTATTGCTCGTCGCCTTGTATTCGCTTTTGACCCGGGGCAAGTTTGGCGTTGGCGTCGTGTGGGACCCATCGATCAAAGCGTGGAAGCAGTTGTTTCTTGAAGAGAAGTTAGACGGGTCGACGGTTTTCAACTCGCAATACTTGGAGATAATCGGAAAGTCCTTTGTCCTCGCAGCTTTGACGACGATTTTCTCGATCGCCGTTGGTGTTCCGATGGCCATCTGGATGTCGTTTCGTTCAGCACGATGGCGTCAGCTTTTGGTCTTCGCTGTGACGATACCGTTTTGGACGAACACGTTGGTTCGTACGTACGCATGGATGTTGATCCTGAACGACAACGGTCTCATTAACCGAGGACTACTCAAGGCCGGCGTCATCGAACAACCATTGCGGCTGTTGTACAACTCGGGCGCCACCCTGATCGGGCTGGTCTACACGTTTCTTCCGTTCATGGTTCTTCCGGTGTTTGCCAGTGCCGAGAAGTTTGACTTTCGTCTGGCCGAAGCCGCCTACGACCTAGGGGCACGCCGGCCGCAGATGCTGAAGCGATTGATACTCCCGATCATCAAGCCAGGCATTGTTGCCGGGGTGGTGTTGGTCTTCATTCCAGCGCTGGGTTCGTTTCTACAACCAGAGCTACTCGGGGGAGGAAAGTCGCTCATGATCGGCAACCTCATTCAGGCTCAATTTGGACCATCGCGCAATTGGCCGTTCGGGTCCGCTGTTGCCGTGGCGCTCATGATCATCACCCTGCTCGCCTTGATGGTGTTCAACGCATCGTCGCGGAAAGCTGCTGAAACCGGCCAATCGGCGAGCGGGCTCCTATGAGTCGTCAACAATTCAACACCCGCCATCTTCCTGGCTTCGGTCCGTTGGCCATTGCGCTCTTCGCGTTCCTCTACATCCCACTTGTCGTGATTGCGGTGTACGCGTTCAACAGCAATCGAGTGGTAACCATTTGGGAGGGTGGATCAACGAAGTGGTTTGGCGAAGTGCTTCGACGCGAAGATATTCGAAACGCAATCATCAATTCGCTACAAATCGCTGTGGTTGCCATGGTGGTCTCCACCGTGTTTGCCTTGGGTGCAGCACTCGGTTTGGTGTCAATGCGGCGCCGTCAACGCGCCGGTGCGCTCGTCTTGATTGGAGCGCCGCTCGTGGTGCCCGAGATCGTCAGCGCAGTTGCCACCCTGTCCTTCTTCGTGCTGGTGAAGATTCCACTCGGGCAGCTCACGTTGGTGCTCGCACACATCGCGTTCTGTATCCCGTTTGCATTTCTTCCCATGCGAGCCCGCCTGTCAGATTTAGATCCTCGGCTCTTTGAAGCCGCAGTGGATCTTGGCGCCCGGCAGCGGCAGGTTTTGTGGCGAATCACGTTGCCGTTGCTGTGGCCCGGTGTCGTGTCGGGTGCACTGTTGGCGTTCATCATCAGCCTGGACGACTATTTGATCTCGTCGTTTGTGGCTGGCCCTGGCAACGACACATTGCCGGTCTTCATTTTTGGCATGATTCGAAACGGCATCACACCCGCCGTCAATGCCCTCAGCACGATGCTGCTCGTCGTATCGTTCGTCATTCTCACCATTTCGTACAAGGTCACCAACCGAGGGAGTCACTCATGAAATCAACCCGCACCGCACGCCTCGGCACTCTTGCCGCCCTTCTCGTCATGGCAGGAGGGTTAACCGCCTGTGGCGGATCGACAACCGATACATCATCGGACACAACTCCGGCGGAGGCAAGTGCCGATGGAACTACACCTGAAGCAACGGCGGCCGAAGCGGCGAGTGAGGTCCCCGCCAAAGGATCGGGCGAGTTGAACCTGTACAACTGGACCGACTACATCGACCCTAAGGTGCTCGAGACATTCACCAAAGAGTCCGGAATCAAGGTTGTTCTGTCTACATACGATTCCAACGAAACACTGCTCGGGAAGCTGCAAGCCGGCGGAACCGGATACGACGTGATCGTTCCTTCCGATTACATGGTGAAGCAGATGATCGAACTTAACCTGCTGGAAAAAGTAAGTCCCGCTAGCTTCCCCAATGGGAAGAACATCAAGGCCAACTTCATGGACGTGTACTTTGACTCCGGTCGCAGCTACACAGCCCCGTACATGTATGGCACCACAGGAATCAGCGTTGACACCGCAGTCGTCACTACTCCACCAAAGAGCTGGGCCGAGTTCTTTGCTGTTCCAAAAGAAGCGGAAGGCAAACTTGGGATCTTGAACGATCAGGTTGAGGTGATTCACTCAGCGCTTCGAGCCGTGGGCGCGAAACCGTGCAGCGAAAATGTGGCGGACTACGAAAAGGTCAAGACACTGCTCGACGCGTTCAAACCAAAAGTTCAGGTCATCAACTCCGACGGCGTGATCGACCGAATGGGATCCGGCGAGCAGGTCATGCACATGCAATGGAACGGCGCCACACATCGTTCGAAGCAAACCAAGAAGACAATCGCTTACATCTATCCGTCTGACGGACTCACCCTGTGGCAAGACAACTTTGCGATCCCGAAGGGGGCAAAGAATATCGACAACGCCAAAATCTTCATCAACTGGATGATGGATCCGAAGAACATTGGTGCGGCAACCAACTTCGTTGGTTACGACAACGGTATTACCGGTTCCGACGCATTCTTCGACGCAGCCTTGAAGGCGGATCCTGCCGTGGTGACTCCATCGGAGTCTCTGGCGCTGCCTCAACCAGTGCCCGGTTGCTCGCAGGCCGCCGTCGATCTCTACGACAAGATCTGGACCGGCTTCAAAAGCTAACTTTTGATCTAGTTGATGGCCGATCCGTCTTGTGGGTAAACCAGCTTGTCCACCGACGGTGGCAGCGGGGGAATGAAGCCGTTCGGTATTCGGGCGAAGGCGTACGCATAGCCTGCCCGAATTCGAACATCAGCAACGTCACCGTCGATTTGGGTGCCGGTGACGCCTGACTGCTTCTTTCCATCGACCACGGCATCGACATATTCGAAACTACGAATGACCGATGGTTGTCCGTCAACGCACGGAACACTCGAATCGAGCATCCTCTGCGG
>JANMEI010000919.1:0-1813 GCA_031376865.1 Acidimicrobiia bacterium
TTTCGCTTGGTCTGGGACGGCGCCCGGTCCCAAGTGTTGTTGACGCTGTTGCTTGAACTGATCACTACTGGCGCAACGGTGGTGCAATTGGCATTCGTCAAACGATTGCTGAGTCAGCTTCGCATAGCGATTTCGCAGGGAGAACTCACCTCAGCGTTGGTCACCACGATTGCCGTTGTGGGCGTGCTCGCTGCTGCGGTGGCTGCCATCGCCGCTATTCAAAGTTTCTATCGGCCGCTCGCAATCGAGATGGTGACGCGACATTCGTATGCGTGCGTATTACGGCGATTGCGGAGCTCGCGGTTAGAAGAATTCGACGACCCAACTTTTCATGACCGAGTTGACCGACTGTCGAAAGACGGCGTCGACCGACCGGCGGAATTGGTGTGGGCGTTTTCAGGTTTGATTACCGGCGTGTTCGGGCTAGTCGCGATCGGGGCATTCATCACCTCGTTGCTCCCCGAGATTCTTCCGATGGTGCTGATCGGTTCGATTCCTTTGTTGATCGCTGGCCGGGTTGACGCAGTTGCCTACTACCAGTTCGTCAACCGCATCGCACCCATTCGACGGCGTGCACAGTACCTGCGAGAGTTGCTGACCGACCGAAAGTCAGCAGCCGAGCTGTCGGGTTACGGCTTGCGGCCGATCCTCGAAGAGCGACACAACCTGTTGCAAAACGAGCGGATTGCGCAGTTAGCTGACATGGCTAAAAAACGGTCGATCCGATCGGTGTTTACGGCATTGGCCACCATGCTCGTGACCGTCGCGGCGTTGTTGCTGATCGCGCATCGCACCGCTACCGGCGCATTCGGAATTGATTCAGCCGTTGCTGTGGTCCTTGCGGTTCAGCAACTTGCGTCTCGCATGACGTCGTTGCGATACGCGCTGACTGCGGTGCATTCGAATCAGCTGTTCCTCAGCGACCTGCATGCGTTCTTGGAACCCGTCATCGAGGCCCCCGGTGTTCTTCCTGCGCGCGAGTTGAGCGACTCCGAACAGCAAGAGTTCCGTGCTCGACCAGGAGCGGAATTGGAACTCGATTCGGTATCTTTCAAGTACCCGAATCAACTCGTGCCCGCGGTTGATCAAGTCAGTCTGCACATTCGACCAGGACAGGTCATCGCGTTGGTTGGCGAAAATGGATCGGGCAAGACGACGCTGGCAAAAATCATCGCAGGCCTATACGCGCCGCAGTCAGGGACCGTTCGGGTCGATCAAATTGACCTTGCCACACGGGCTGGTAGCGACCGGACGCGTCATGCGGTAACGGTGTTTCAAGACTTTGCGAGGTACGCGCTCAGTGCGTATGACAATGTCGCTATGGGCGACATCACACGCGCTGACGATGTGGCGCGGGTCAATGCGTCGATCGATCTGAGTGGGTTGCGTCGTGTTGTTGATGGGTTGCCAAACGGACTCGATACCGTTTTGGCGGCACAATTCGATGGAGGCGTGGACCTGTCGTCGGGACAGTGGCAACGCTTCGCGTTGGCACGTGCGTTCTTTCGGGAGGCTCCGCTGCTGTTGCTCGATGAACCAAGCGCAGCGCTCGATGCGCGCGCAGAGTTTGAGTTGTTTGAACGGGTAAAAGAATTGGGCCGCGGACGAACAGTGATCTTGATTTCGCACCGGTTGGCATCGGTGCGGGGAGTCGACCGCATCATCGTTATGCGTCAGGGCAAAGTCATCGAATCCGGAACGCACGAAGAGTTACTCAACGGCGCTGGCTTGTATGCAGAACTGCTTGAGTTGCAACAGCGCACCACGCTGAGTTCGCTCGATTAGTGGATCGAATGAAATCGTTGGGCTGGGC
>JANMEI010000012.1:0-1425 GCA_031376865.1 Acidimicrobiia bacterium
ACTGCATACCGACCCGATTTTGATCGTTGGTTTGCTGATCGGGCGGTCGAAGCAGGGGCCACTCTCGTCACCAGCACCACTGCAACTGAACTGGTGAGAAACAGCCGAGGTGTGGTGGGTGGGGTCACTACCGATCGCGAAGGTGACATTACGGCGAGCGTCGTCATTGCTTGCGATGGGGTCAACTCATTTCTCGCCAAGGCGGCTGGAATGTATCCACATCAAGGGAAAGAACACTTCACTCTCGGTGTCAAAGAAGTGTTGTCGCTACCGCGCCACGAGATCGAGTCGCGCTTCGCAGTGACCGGTGACGAAGGTGCAGATTTCGAAATCGTCGGTGGAACGCAAGGCATTGCTGGCGGAGCGTTTCTCTACACAAATACAGACACGGTTGCGATTGGTGCGGTGCTGTCACTGACCGATCTGACTACGGCGAAAATCAGACCAGAAGAGGTTATTGCCAAACTGAAGCAACATCCTTCGATTGCTCCCCTGGTAAGCGGCGCCGAGTTGAAGGAATACGTGGCGCATCTGATCCCGGAGGGCGGGTTCGACATGATGCCGCAGTTGGTCGGTGATGGGCTGTTGATCTCAGGAGACGCCGCCGCGATGTGCTTGGCCGCTGGCTTGTGGCTAGAGGGTGTTAACTACGCGATGGGTTCAGGGATGGCTGCTGCGGAAACCGCGCACGAAGCACTCAACGCTGGCGATACGTCCGCAGTTGGTCTGCGCGGATACCAAACTCGTTTGGAAAATAGTTGGGTGTTGGCCGACCACAAAAAGGTTCGCCGCGCTCCACACCTGTTGCTGTCCGATCGGGTACAGCAGCGCTACCCACAATTGGTGTGCGACACGTTGGAGCAGCTCTTCACCGTGCAAAACCCCACGCCCAAACGAGGGATCGGTTCGATTGCGCGTCCGTTGCTGAAGAAGTCTGGAATCCGCGTGCGTGACCTGGCCCGCGACGGGCGCGATGCCTGGAAGACGTTTGGCTGATCATGCTGACCTCGCGCCCTAACCCACCCATTTCATTCGATGATCGAATGGAGACGGTGCACTTCGACATTTCGCATCAGGCTCACATCGTGGTCGATTCCGACATCTGTCGAAGTTGCACAACCAGTGCCTGCGTGTACGCCTGCCCGGCGAAACTGTTTGTGCCGACCAACGACGGCGGGATCTTGTTCAACTACGAGCAGTGTTTCGAATGCGGCACCTGCTATCTGGTGTGCAATCGTGAGGGCGCGATCACGTGGGACTATCCCCAGGGTGGCCACGGCGTGGTCTTCAGACGCACATGATCGCAGCATGCCTGAAGTGGGTCGACAAGCGTCCCGAGTTCGACGCGTCCGGTGCAGTGACCGGCCCCGACGCCCGGTTCACCGGCATGTCGGCCGCAGACCACGCGGCCCTCGAATGGGCCCT
>JANMEI010000064.1:0-6956 GCA_031376865.1 Acidimicrobiia bacterium
CGAACGACTTCGTAGGCGTTGATGCATTGCCGGAACAATACGTCCCGCCCGTGAGCTGATTTCGACAGCGACGCGTTCTCGACGGCGGACAAAGTCACCAACACTGACGATTCGGATTGATCCGCCGGGGATCACGAGGCCTTGCAGTGCGGTGGGTCGAGCTGCTCCCCGTTCGGTCCAGAATCGCAAGTCGATCAGCGCATTACCTGGGAACGGATTGAACAACGCTAACTCCATGGTGGTCCCCAGAACGGTTGACCCCTCAGCCACAAACCATTGGGCCGACACCGTGGTTGCACAGGGAACAAATCCATTCGATTTGGCGCCCAGCGAAGCTTCGACGATCACCGAGCGGTCTGACGATTCAACCACGGTCGCGATACTCGGCAACGTTTCGAGGTTCACCTCACCGAGAAGGTCAGTAATCGGTACGACTAAGCCGGCAGATGGAACTGTTCGCTGCGCTTCGACCATTTCTCCAGCAGGCCCCCGGAGAGAAATCGTCACGATGGATCCAACTGTCGGCGTCTGTCCTCCTGGCTCGCGCGACAACCGTAACGATGCTTGCGCAACGCCCGAAGTACTGGCTACCAGCGGGCAAAACCACAACGCCCCGGTAGCATCGGTCGTGGCGAGCGAAGCTGCCGGTCGACGTTCAGATTCGTCGAGACTGACGCGAGTGGCGTCGCCCCGCGTTACTTCCCAGCCAACTCCTGTTGCCACGAGTATTGCTGCCAGACCGAGCCCGATGACGCGTCCGCCGAGCTTCATGGGGCGTCTCGTTTCGGGGCAGCAGGCGCTGAGGTGTCGACGGCCTTTGGTTGATCGCGACCGTGACGTTGAGACCATTCCAACCACAGCTGGTCGGCCAACGACTCGGGCTGCGTAGCAACAAATTCGTGATCGGCGTCTGGAACTGAAACGCTGGATTCGGCGCGGCCTTTGGTGAGATGCGGCTGCGTAAAGTTCGCTTTGTTGGTGTCGTCAAACACCTCTGCGTACAGATCATCGTCTGATCGAAACGCACCCTCGACCGTCAGTGACGAGTCCCATGCATCAGAAGAATCGTCCGAATTTTTTTCTACGAGATCATCAAACTCGGCGGCCAACTGGTCAAGATGTCGACGCCTCGTTGACCAGTCAGCCAAGAAGACAACCGTTGCCCCTGACCACACTAAGAGTTGTAGCCATCGAAACACCAGCCACGGCTGTCTGGCTTTGTCGAGCTTCAGTATCGCCTGCGGCGAATACGCGGTGTTCTCGAGAATGGCAACCGATCCTCTGCGCTCGGTTTCGCGAAGATCGAGCTGTTGGTTGAGACCATTTGCCAGCCTCCTGAGTTGTGGAGAGTTATCTGCGTCTGGAACGATCACGATGTAGCGCACCTTGGTGAGCATGGACCCGACTCGAAACGTCGATCCGCTGGCAGCTTGTTCAAGAATGTTGCCGTATTCCGCGTACTGTCCTTGTTCTCCATCGGGGCCGGCCCCCCAGAGGGACCCAACTGTTGCGGGATGGACTCCAGTCACGCTCCAACGAGCTTGCCGCCCAAGGAACATCTGACCGTCTTGCGAACCGACAGGAAAACTCTGACCGTCAACCGACTCGTTGGTACCAACCCAAAGGGTGGTGAAACGATCGGCATCGCTCGACGAGTCACCGATCCACGCGGCTTCTGATCGTGCGATTCCTGGTTTGGCACCCCAGCTTCCGGATCGAGCGCTCCACACCAGTGGAATCACCGAGACCAAAACAGCCGCTATTGCCGTGAGGGTGGCTGTTTGTCGCCAACCAAACTGGGCTCGACGGATGTCTTGGGTGACTGCCGAGATTCCGATCGTAACCACCAGAACCATCGCAAGCGAAAGTGGGACAGCCATCACTTCATGCGATGGAAGCAGTCCAACTAGCGGCCCCCGTTCTGCAGCCCACATCGCCGACGCGAATCCGATCGCGACCATCCACCATCGCAACGCCCATCGAAGGCGGAGCTCATTCACCAGCAACATGGTGATGACTGCCGCAAGGGGAATACCCAACGTGAGCCATCCTCCAACACCAACTGGACCGTCGGCGTGAGGCGCTGCCGCCAACCGGAGAATGTCCAGAACGTTGGTTGGGTCTGCCGTAGCCCCGCGACCGCGCAACAACTCGGGAGTGGCAACCAACTGAGTCAACCAGCCGGCGAAAAGTACGACGCTTACAATCAGCGCACTTACCATCACGATAAGCGAGTTGTTGGTCGATGCACCTTCCGCGTTTGCTACTGACACAGATCGACCCGCAATCAGACGGCCAACCCACAGCAGCAGGACAGAACCCACAACAACGGGAAGAATAACCGGCGCCAACGAAGCAACGACTGCAAGAGGTAATCCAACTCGAACCGCACTCGACAGCAACCAGGTTTTTCGTGGTTCAACTATGAGTGCACTTGGAAGGTTCTGTTGCAACTCGCCACCGTGAAAGAGCACAGCGAACAGGATCCACGGCAGCGCCCCGTACAACAGCAGCGCCTCCCAACTTCCGGTGCGAATTGCAGCAATGCCTGCGGGCGTCGCTCCGTAGAGTGCAGCTGCTAGCGAAGCGCTAAGGACACCTGTTGCATGATCGCGTGGGCCCTGATCTGCCCCAGCTCGTGCCATGGCGGAGCCCAGTCGAGCCGCTCCAATGATGCCGAGCGGAATCAACACGGTGGTGGTCAAAAAGCCGACCAGGCCTTCGTGTCCGAATCCGATGATGCGCATCGCCGCAGCGATGAGGAGACCAGGAACGCCACGTCCGGTTGGGACCGTCGGAAACGTTGGTACAACATCGTTACCGTAGGTGCGAAGCAACGATCTGACTCCGGGAATCGGAGCGAATTGCCCGCTGTGGGGGACACCACCGAAGATAGATCGGCTTCCAATGAACAACGACACGACCGTGAGCAGGAAGAGTCCGGATATCAACCGGATCGGACCTCGGCGCCATCCCACCGAAACGGCATCACCGGCAATCGACAACGCTTGCGCGGAATCTTTAGCGACTTCGCGACCAAGCAGTTTGCGAACGGTTACTTCCCCGGTGACTAATTGCGACTCCAACCGAGTTGGTTCGGCGTGTGGAAGAGTCGCGAGGTTGCCCACCTTCCGGCGATACGACATCAGCCCTCTCAACCCGGTGGGTGCAAGAAGCCGTCGCACTGCGGGCAACGGCAAGGGCGAACGAGTAAGGGTGGCACGCTGTACAATAAGTGCACTTAGTGCTCTGAAAAATGCGAACCCACGCAAGGTTGCCCAAACCGTGGCCACCTGATTTCGGCGGGTAACCAACACCCGTAGGGCATCAGACGCAGAGTCGGCGGCCGATCTGACATCAAGTTCAGGTTCAGCTACTTCGCTGGATCGGTGACGACGTTGTGCGTGTGCCACCCTGGCACTGGGCGCCGAAAACGCTCTGCCTCCCGAACGCAAAAGCCGCCAACAGAGGTCAACGTCTTCCCCGATTCCCGGTCCACTCAACAATCCCGCTCGTTTGGCTTGCTGATCGTCGGCTGAACGCTTGCGTCCACCGATTCGGGCCGCCGTCGCCGGGGCGGTCATGAACTCGGTGAATCCGCCAATGGAACGAAATGCTGTTGCTCGGATCAGCAAGCAGGCGCCATCAGCTGCTTGGATCGATCTCACGAAATCGTGTTGTCCCTGATCGAGTTCATTGGAGTCAACTCGTGTGACGGGAGTGGCTGATCGATCTGCTGAGTAACCAACTGAAATCAATCGCTCGTGATCGCTCCATAAAACAAGTTTGGGAGTGACGAGGTCAGCATCGTATTCAATGGCGACGTCCACCATTTCTCGAACTGCATCGGGGGCGGGCGCCACATCGTCATGAGTAATCAGAAGACACGTTGCCCCTTGCACCAGCGCCGCCCCAGCGTTGGCCGCGCCAGCCCAACCGACCGAGCGATCCAGTCGCGACACAAACGCGTCGGGCACGATGCTGGCCACGATCTCGGCGGGGTTGGCGTGTGACGCGTCATCAACCACCAAGATGGTGATTGGTACGTCTTGTCGGCTGAGTGCTCGAAGCGTGGACGCCAGTTCAACCGACGGCTCGGTGACCACCACGATTGCGGCAACGCTGCGGGCCGGGTCCAACGGTTGGTCTATCGGTTGCGGTGTTCCGTCGAGGACCTTTCGCGTTGGATCAGCGTTGGGGCCGACTGAATCCATGACATCGAGGGTAGTTGTTGGAGCACCCAAATCGGGGTGATGCCTCCCGTCGAAGTTGACATGATGTTACGAACGTCACGAGTCGCTTGCTAGCTATTTCAAGCATAACGCTGTACCGTGTTTGCATGCGCTTTGAACTTCCAACCCTCACCACCCTCCCGATCCCGACCGAACTCTCGACAAAGTTGACCGACGCTGGCCATACCCTCGTGGGATTCGCCGCAATGGCGGCTAAACAGGTCAACGACAGTCGTCTCGACATGAACGCACGATTCGAGCCTCAGGTTCGTGAACTTCGCAAGGGTGCCGTCTCAGCTGTCAAAGCAGTCAGCACCGCTCGTGGCCGAGTCATCAGCAACCTCGACCCTGTGGTTGACCGCCTGGTTGAGCGACTTCCTGAGTCCGTTGCCGACAACGTCGCCGAATCGTTGACCGAAGTACGCAAGGCAGCTCGATCCGCCGCTGGAAATGCCGAAGTACGTTTGATCGAAGCAATCGAGTTTGCCACCGCAGTTCCAACCAAGGCAGTGCGTAAGAAGGCACCGGTTGCCGCAACCGTGAAGTCTTCAGTCAAACCGGCAGCAAAGTCCGCGACATCCAAGTTGGCAAAGTCCACTCGACCGGTGGTTGCAAAAAAGACCGTTGCAAAGAAGGTTGTCGCGAAAAAGGTTGTAGCGAAAAAGGCCGTTGCGAAGAAGGTTGTAGCAAAGACCACGGCCAAAAAGGCCACCAGCAAGTCAGCTCGCTGAGCGAGAAACCATTCGCCAATACGCCAGCACCTCGCTGAGCGTGTCGGCTACGGACAAGTGAGGCGACCAGCCGGTATGACCTCGCACGAGCGAGCAGTCGCCTAACAATTCAGGAACATCAACGGGCCGTTGGAGCGCAGGGTCAACCTGCAGCGACAACGGCTCGATTGCTTGCTGGCCACTGTTGGCCCGCTGTTCAAACTCGGCATCGAGTGAGACGAGCAGATTGGCCACCTCACCGACAGAAATCGAAGTCCCCGTGCACACGTTGTAGCTGGTTCCCGGCGTCCCTCGGGTAACAATCAAACGGTATGCGCGCACAACATCGCGAACATCGGTGAAATCACGCCGGGGCGACAGATTGCCTACCGGAATCGAAGTGGCTCCGTCACGTCGTGCTTCCACGACTCGTTTAGCCAGGGCACTTACAACAAACGCATCGGATTGGCCCGGGCCGATGTGATTGAACGAGCGAGCGACCATCACGGGAAGACCGTTGCCCCAAAACGCTTGTAGGGCCACAGCTTCCGCGGCGGCTTTGGATGCTGCGTAGGGCGAGGCGGGCCGCAACAGGCGGTCTTCGTGAACAGGAAGATCGGCGGCACCCACGGTTCCGTACACTTCGGCCGAGCCGACCACCAAAACCGTCGGCAGTTGCGCCAGTGCCGCAGCCGCTTGAACCACGTGGAGTGTGCCTGTTGCGTTGATCTGAAACGTCGTGAACGGATCGATCCAACTCTGCCCAACGTTCGCTTGCCCAGCGAGGTGGTACACCACCTCGGGCAGCAACTCGTTGAATGCCTGAGCGACAGCAGGCTGGTCGGTGACATCGAGATCTGGCGCCATCACCTCGTCGCCGCTATCACGAAGGTGGTGGCAGAGCCACGTTCCTGCAAAGCCAGAGGCTCCGGTAACCAATGCCCGCATTCTTCCCAACCTATCTGAGGATTGACCAACAGTTCTTCGTTACCGGATCGGATCTGGGGAAACTTGCGCCAGTCGATACGCCCAAAGGTGCAACTCGGCGCTCTTCTTCCACGTGAATTCGCTTGCCCGTTCGAGTCGAGCCTGGCGGTTTGCCCCCCGGTCGTTGATGGCAGCGTCGAGCGCCGACGCAAACCTCGCAGCACGGGTCGATTCGGGATCGGCAGGAACGAGGGTTGCTGCCGCACCGCATACTTCTCGCGACACTTCGCTAGCTGTTGCCACCGTGGGGGTTCCGCAGGCCATTGCTTCGAGGAGTGGCAAGCCAAAGCCCTCTTCGTCTGACGGGTAGGCAACCGCGGCGGCCTGGCGCAGCAACGCAACAGCTAGTTCGTCGCTGACGTAACCCAACCGAAGTTCGTTGGTGCCCTCGCTACCTAAGCGCGCCTGCATTCCTGGCCACATCTGGCCAGCGAGTACCAGACTCAGATCGGGATGTTCTTGCCGGAGATTTTGAAAGACCTGCAGTAGCAGCGGGACTTGCTTGCGCGGCTCAATTGTTCCCAGATGAACGATGAATGGCAAGGTGATGCCGCAGTCGACCAGGAGGCTTTCGTCGACGGTGACTTCGTTCTCCGTAGCGGCCGGTCGAAATCGATCGTGGTCAACGCCATGGCGAGCTACCAATACGTCATGGGATCGGCCCGTAACGTTCGAATACGCACTGGCGGTTGCATCGGAGACTGCCACCACCACTGTTGCCAGGCGAGCACTGCGTTTGACCGCTGCTTGGAACAGGATTCGTTTTGATCGGTGATGATCCTGTGGCCGCGAGAACATGGTGAGGTCATGGACAGTTATGACTCGTTTGATTCGTAGGGGTACGCGCACTGGTGCTGTGTAATGCGGTGAATGGAGCACTACCGTTCCGGTTGGGGCAACACGATTGACGGCGCGCACTAACCCGATCTGCTCCCATGCCAAGCGCACCGGCCGGGATGCTGGGGCTACTCGGTGGACGGACCTAGCTCCTTCCCACGGGAACTCGTCATCGCGCCGAGCGATGACA
>JANMEI010000130.1:0-7217 GCA_031376865.1 Acidimicrobiia bacterium
GCTGCCGGTTTCGCCGGTTTCGGCTGACGATGACACGGAAGTGTTTGATGTGTCGGCTGAAGTCCATGCTGACGAACAAGCCCAACTGGCTGCCAACGATCTGTTGGAGAACGCCCGTCGAGAGGCCAAACTCATCATCGATCGAGCCAATGACGAAGCTGGTCGCATCATGTTGCGTGCCCGCGCCGAGTCGCGTGGCAAGGTGCACGACGGAAGCCGTGTCGTGGTCAGCCCGGCTGCTGCTGTTGCTGCGCAAGACGACGACATGGTTGGCTTCGACGTCGACAATCCCGATGCCACTCGTGAACAGGCTCGTGCGATGATTGCCGAAGCGCGTGCGGTTCGCGAGCGCATTTTGACTGACCTGGCGAAGCGTCGCCGCACCGCTCATGTGCAGTTGGAGCAGTTACGAGTTGGTCGCGAGAAGCTACTCGAGACCATGCGCGAGTCTCGTCGTGTCATTGACGCGGCCACGCGTGATCTCACTCACGCCGAAGTCGAAGCTCGTCTGGCGGCAGAGTCCGCTGGTCGACGAGTTTCAGAAGAACCGATGCCGACCGCTGAGCAAATCGACGCCGAAATGTCGGGTGGACGCCACCTCACGGTGATGCGTTCAGTCGAAGTCGTTGAAGCGTCGGAACCTGCTGCAGCAGCGGAAGAAGCTGAGGTGGAAGTTGCCGCAGCCGAAGTTACGGTCGTCGAAGTTACGGTCGTCGAAGTTGCGGTAGCCGAAGTTGCGGTAGTCGACGAAGTTGTGTTCCTCGATGAAGGTGATCCAACCATCGAGTTTGTGATGGTCACGACCGAAGTTTCAGATGTGGTCGTCGCAGATGTGGTTACTGAAGTGGTCGTTGATGAAGTTCCGGTCCCGGAAGGTGTGGTGATCGAGGAATACGTCACGATCGTTGAACTTGTTACCGAACCGGTGGCGCCGAAAGCAGCACTCAGTGCCTTTGCCAAACTTCGAGCCGAAAAAGCAGAAAAGTCCGAAGCGGTAACGCCGAAGACAACCGAAGCGGTCCTGCCCCCCGACGCGATGGAGTCAGGTCAGGATTTGGTTCCGGAATCGGGATCGGTTGCAACCAAGCCTCCGACCAAACGAAAGAAAAAAGCAGCCCAACCAGTTGTCGAGCTCAGTGCACAGCTAGGTGAACTTACCGTTGAACAGTCTGCCGACGTGCCAATCGCAATCGTGACGTTGCCCCCACTCCACGCGCCAGCCACAACCGGTGCCGACTTGTCCAGTGCGTTGCTTGAACGACGTTCAGCCGAACTGGAACTCGTGCAACTCCGAGTGTCTCGTCAGATGAAGCGACAACTTCAAGACGATCACAGTGCAGCGCTGTCGTCGGTTCGGCGAACTCGTGGCCAGGCCACGGCCGAAACGTTGTTGGGTGACCCCAACGTTGCGGTTCGCCGGATCGTGACGCTTATTCAGCCTGCGATGGTGGAAGCGATGGAAGCTGGTCGTCGCAGCATGGCCGCCTTGCTGGGCAACGGTTTGGTTGATGACGGAGTCGATGTGTCAGCGACGACAGAAGAAATCTCCACGAAACTCGGGACCCGGATCTTTGACGAGATCAGCGGATCAGTCACCGTTGGTTTGGCTGAATCGCCCGGTGAGCCGGCATCTGTGCTGGGAAGTTCGTTCCGCGAATGGTCGTCCGACCGAATTGCTCGATTGTTGGGCGACACGTTGACTAACGCATTCGGTGCTGGTGCTCGCCAACAAATTCCGAGTGATGCGTTGGTCCGCTGGGTGGTAGATCATGGCGACGATCCATCACCAGATTGCGACGACAATTCCCTCGCCGGAATGGTCCATTTGGGCAGCGCCTTTCCGACCGGACACGCGTTTCCTCCGCTTGGTCGTGGGTGCCGGTGTGTGGTCGTTCCAGGCTAGAACCTTGGGGTGAAGTTTCCGGCGCTGAAGCGAAGCGACGTTCCCGCATTGAACCGAATCGCCCGGCGAGTCGCGTTGGGCTTACTCACTGCTGTGGTGTTGCTGGCAGCTGTTGGTTCGCTAAGCGAAACTCTGTCCGAACGATGGTGGGCGCAAGAAGTCGGTTTTGGTGGTTCCTTTGACTATCGATTACGGGTTTCGGTAGGTGTGTGGACTGTTGCGTTGGTGCTCTCGGCGTTGGCGCTGTTCACCACGGTCCGCCGAGTTGAGCGGGTTGCTCGTGGGGTCATCGCCGGGCACCAACCGGTCGACCCGTCGATTCGTTGGCCCTTAATCGTTGCGGGTACGTTGATGGTGGCTCCGATACTCGGAGGGCGTTGGATGGCAGTAATGCTGGCATGGCACGGGTGGTCTCAGCCCATGCCAGGACCGCCGTTGTTAGGGCCGGATCCCGGGTTCTACGTTTTTCGGTTACCGCTGCTCCAAGCGGTCACGTCGTGGTTTACCGCGGTGAGCGCAGTGAGTGTGGTGATGACGGTCGCAGTATTGATGCTGACCGGTTTGATTTCGCGTCGAGAGGGTCGCCTCCAGGGAGCAAATCCAGGGGTAGCTCGTCTCGTTGCGATTCCGCTTGCATGTTTTTGTATAGGGATCAGCGCGGCGATGTGGTGGAGCAGGTTCGGGATGGCCTCGCGACGAAACGGTCGATTCGTGGGGTTGTACTCGGTGGACTATTCGGTTCGACTGCCAGGGCTATCACTCCTTGGTCTTGGAGCATTAGCCGTTGCGGCAACGCTGCTGCTGTCGGTCCGCCGAAGAAGCGGAGCGATCGGGGTGATGCGATCGATGAGTCCGATTGATTTATGGGACGAGTTTGTGCTTCCTCGTATTGGGGTGGTGCTGTGGCTGGTGACTGCTGTGATGACGCTCGCAATTCTTCCCGGAGTGGTTCAGAGCCAACCATTGACGGGTGCCAGCCAACAGAACAATCTTGCTCGCCATATCGAAGCGTCGTTGGTTGCCTACGACCTTGGTGAACTCGAGATTCCGAAGGCGATCAGCAAATCCACGTTTGATTCCACCGATGTTCGCAACCGGGCAGATGATCTGGAGCGAACAAGCCTGGCGATGACCACCGTTGCGGCAAAAGCTGACCAGTGGATTATCGGAGCTCGGTCACCATCTCGCGGGGCGGTCGACGTGAATGATTATGCAACTGCTAAGCGTACAGATGATACTTTGCGTGGGATGTCACTGCGTTCGCGTTGGCACCGGGTCGTTCTGGCAGTTCGGTTCGGGTCGTTGTCATTGCTGAAGAGCGAAAAAGCTAGCGACACGGTGTTGCACCACACCGAAGTTCGAGATCGAGCTCGCGCTGTCGCACCGTTTTTGTTGTTCGATGCCGAGCCCTACGTGGCAACCGATCGTTTGGGCCGCGATCTTTGGGTACTCGACGGGTACACCGGAGCAACAAGGTTTCCCGGAGCCCAGCGTGTCTCACCAACCGATGCCGGTCTCGGACAAGACTACGACCTGGCCACGGGCGTCAACTTTGTTCGTGCGTCTGTCAAGGTGATCGTCGATGCCCGCACCGGTGACATCAGGTTGTATCGCACCGGTACCAGTGACCAGGTTGGGGCTGATCCGATCGGCGATGTGTGGGCCCGCGCGTTTCCCCGCATGTTCCGATCGGCGAAATCGCTCGACGTCGACTACCCCGGGTTAGGTGCTCAACTTCGGTACCCACACGACTTGTTCCGGGTGCAAACATCGCTCATCGGGAGATATCACTCTCGTGATAACGAGCAGCTGGTGACTGGGTCTGAACAGTGGACACCAGCCGATCTTTCAGCCACAGAAAGTCTTGGTGCGGCGTCGATCTATCAGCCGTATGCAGTGAAGTCAGACAGCGGTCGCCCGGTGGGCGGACGGCTCAGCGCCATTCGTGTTATGCAGCAACAACTCCCCGGCACTGATTTGTCGGTGGGTCCTTCGTCGGGCTCCGCTTCGGGCTCAGCGTCAGGCGCCGCGTCGGTTTCATCGTCAAATCCTTTGTCCGAGTCGGTCGGGCGAGCAACGGCAATCGTCGTTGGCCGAAGTTCTCCCCAAGGACGAAACACGTTGATCGTTGAACGGGTAACGGGGCCGATTGCGCGTCTCACGAAGCAGCGAGTCGCCAGCAGTTCTGTAGTCAACGCGGCCCGCATTGCCGCAAAAGTAGACAAGGCCCGACTGGAGTTTGGTCCGCTGCAGCCACTCCCGATTGGGTCGCTGATGGTGTTTGTGCAAACGGTGTACTCAAGGCCTGCTGTAGGTGGCCAACCTCGAACGGTGCTCGGTGTTGTTGCTACCGAGGGCGACCGCATCGAGTTTGGCGCCAGCGCAAATCTTGCTGTGAGCAAGCTGCTCGATGCGCTTGCCCAGCCCGCGACCACAATCGCGCCTCCGGTGCCTTCGTTGAAAGAGTTGCAGCAATCGTTAGCGGAGTCAGAGCGACGCCTCAACGAGTCGGAGCGGGTGATCAGTTCGTTGCAAGAGCGCATTTCGAAGCTGGAATCCGCACCATCGATTTCGACCACCGTTGCACCGTAAGTTTACGCTGATCAAATCGGTGTGCCGTATGTCCTAGGCCATTTTCGAGGCGGACGGGGAGCCCCGTCTGGTACTGTGTGGTTTCCGCCGCGGGGTGGAGCAGCTCGGAAGCTCGTCGGGCTCATAACCCGAAGGTCGTAGGTTCAAATCCTACCCCCGCCACTAAGAGAACCCCAGGTCTTCGGACCTGGGGTTCTTTGCTTTGTAAACTTCGATTGTGATCCAGCGCCACGACGGTAACGTCGTTGGCGATGTTGAGCACTCGAGTTGATTGGGCATCGCTTCCGCCCGTTGTTCGCAAACACATTGAGTCCCTCCTGGGTAGTTCGGTCCGCCGGGTGTCTGTCGTTCCAGGGGGGTTTTCGCCTGGTTTCATTGGCAAGATTGTGCTGGAAGACGAACGAACACTATTTGTGAAGTTGTCCAGCACGGCGCTCAATGCGCGCACCCCAACCATGCACTCACGAGAAGCGGAGGTGCTGCGCTACCTTCCTGCACTTGATGTACGGCCACGGCTTATTGCGACAGTTGCTGATCGTGGCTCGGGTTGGTCGGGTTTGATCACGACGTTCGTGAAAGGGAGCGGATTAGGAATCTCGGACGCCGACGTGGAAGCGGCGTTTGTGCTGCTCCACCGGATCGCTGACTGTGAGACTCCGCTTGCGTTGCGTCCGTTGGAAACGGTGCTGGAGAGTGATTTCTTGTGGTTTGGCATCAGGCGGTTGTTGGAACGTGACGGTTCCATCGGAGGCGATTGGTCCGAAAGCGATACCACTCGGCTCCTGTCGTATGAGGGCTACTTTCAGGGTGCACTGCATGGTCACGATCTTGTTCACGGAGATATGCGTGCCGACAATGTGCTCCTCGATATGCGAAATCGTGCGGTGGCTGTTGATTGGCCGGCAGCTGCTCGGGGTAACTCTGCGTTTGATGTTGTGATGTTGTGTGCTTCGCTTGCGCAGCAGGGTGGTCCCGTTCCAGGCGAACTGCTGGCTCGCAATGAACGTTATCGATCAGCTGACCCCGACATGATCACGGTGTTGATTGTCGGGTTGTTTGGCCACTATGCCTGGGCATCGACGCTGGGTGACCCTCCGGCCATCGGTGGTGTGCGCGCATACCAAGCTTCGATGGCAAACATCTTGGCTGGGTGGCTGAACGATCGGCTCCGTTAACGATCGGGTCCGGCGGTAGTGGGCACCAAGCCGATCGCCTCGAGATGACTGGCCAGCTTGTCGATTCGACCATCGCACGTCTCCAATTGCGCCTTTGTCATCACCACGCAGTGTGAACCATCGTGGTCGGTGGCAACCACTGCGGGGAAAAATCCTTGAATTACGGCAGCTACTTCAGGATCAAGTTCGTCGCGATGAGTGGTCACGACGTTGATCTGATGTGTCGCAAGGGTGTCAGCCCAGGCAACCCACGCCTTCTTTCTTCCCAGCGGGCCATGAGAGATGTCACACATCGAACACGAGAGCCGACCGAGTAGGTGTCCGACGATATAGGTCACTTCGCCACGAAACGTGCCGTCTGCGTCGTAAACGAACGTCAGGCTGGCCGGAAATCCAGCAGGAGACGCAGTGGGAGACGAACTGTCGGCAATATCCATAGTGTCCAACATAGGAGAGACTGGACGAAATGAATGTTCCCTCATCCGTCGGCAAAACCAGCCGATTTGTCCGGGTCCGTCCCAACCTCGAACTCCGTGTTTTGGATCATGGTCCTGAGCAAGCTCAAGGGCCTGCCTTTGTGCTGATCCACGGTTTGTCGTCCAACTCGCTCATGTGGAGAGGCGTTGCGACTTCACTGGCCAGTAAGGGGTACCGATCGTTGTCAGTCGATCTTCGTGGTCATGGCTTGTCTACCAAACCGGAGGGTCCCTACGACTTAGACACCGTCACCGATGACCTTGCGTTGTTGTTGGATCACGAACAGTTGGACCGCCCCGTCATCGCCGGTCAAAGTTGGGGCGCCAATGTTTCCGTTGAGTTTGCCGCCCGGTTTCCCGGACGATCTCGTGGCGTCATGCCGGTCGATGGTGGTTTCATCGAGTTGTCGAAGGTGTTTCCGGTCTGGGAGGACTGCGAACGAGAAATGGCGCCACCGCGCCTCGCCGGAACCCCGGCTGCTGAGATCGAAGGCTGGATGCGTTCTGCTCATCCGGATTGGTCACCCGAAGCAATCGGCGACATGATGGGTTTTGTCGAGGTGCGCTCCGATGGAACCGCTACACCCTGGTTGACGTTCGAAAATCACATCAAGGTGCTCCGGGGTCTGTGGGAACACCGACCATCGGATCGTTACGCTGCCATTACTGATCCGGTGTGGTGGCTGGTTGCCGAACAGTCCGAACATGCCAGCGGGTGGGCCGCACGCAAACGTGACGGCGTGGCGGCGGCCCAAGCGGTGTTACAGAGTTCGCGTGCGACGTGGATGGTTGGCGATCACGATCTGCATGCGCAATACCCCGATCGAGTAGCTGCTCTGTTGGTTGATGGTCTTACTGAAGGGTTTTTTGCATGAGTCGGTTGTTCACAATTATGGGGTCTGGCGAAACGACTCCGACGATGACCGCAACGCACCGCGGTTTGAAGTCAGCCGCCGGCTCCGGCGCTGCTGCTGTCATGGATACTCCCTACGGGTTCCAAGAGAATGCCGATGACATCACCGAGCGCACGCTTGATTACTTTCAGCGCAGTGTCAATTTCACGCCACAAGT
>JANMEI010000153.1:0-5564 GCA_031376865.1 Acidimicrobiia bacterium
CAGCCCGCTTTCGATGCGCTCGTGGGTGTTGGGGTTGCCCGGTCCGATGTCCCACGGTTGGCCCGCCTCTTTCACGATGTTCCACAGTTCAGTTCCTTTTGATCCATCAAGGAGGTAGATCTCGAAGCCACCCTGCTTCGACCAGCCGGACCGGGCGACCACCACTGGAATTCCGTCGATCGATGTTTCGCGAAACCAAAAGAACTTCAGCTCGTTCACCCAATCGCCAAAGATGGCAGCAGTGACGGCCGCAGCTTTGGGTCCTTGTATCGCAAGTGGTGACACGTCGGGCTCGGTGATCGTGACGTTGAGGTTTCGTTCCGCAGCGATGGCGCGGGCCCAAAACAGAATGTTTGAATCGGCGATAGAAAACCAATAGAGATCATCAGCGCGCTTGAGAAGTATCGGATCGTTGATGAGTGTTCCGGCGTGGTTGCAGAGGGCGACATATTTTCCCTGGCCCTCTTTGCAGTTGGACAAATCGCGAGGGGCGAGGATCTGAGCAAGCCGAGCTGCATCAGGCCCGGCCAGCTGCACCTGGCGTTCAACGGCAACATCCCACATCGACACGCCGTTGATGAGTCGCCAATATTCATCTTCGGGATGACCGAAGCCAGTTGGCATCAGCATCTGGTTGTAGGTCGTAAAGCTCGTGACCCCTTCGGCAACCGTCGCCTCAAAGAAGGGCGATGGTCGTAATCGGGCTGAAGGGTAAATCTCGAACATCCACAGACTCTACAAAGCTCGGCGAGAATCATGGAGCCCAGGATTTGGGTCGTTTAATCGTTCGGACTCGTGGTAGCACCACCTGTTCGTGCGCGAAACGGTCGCCGAGAATGGTGGGCGCCACCTGCCGCATCGTGACGGAATGGCGGACACTGTTCCTATGACGGCTACCAACATCACACGATCAGTTCGCATTGCAATTCCCCCAACCATTGGGTCGGCATTCGCAGCGGCAAGCAACCCAGCGAACCGGCCGCGGCCGAAACTGGTAACTGTCTAATCAACACCAGCAACACCAGCAACACCAGCAACACCAGCAACACCACGGCTGCAAGGCCGACAACCTACGACGGTCTTACAGGAGGCACTGCACTAGCGGTGCCTCCTGTGAGTTCACCGCTCGGACTGACGGTACGGAACGGCACCGGATACCACGGTGCCACTCTTGGACACCGAACTCACCGACAATTCGCCATGCAATTCGGCGATTCGTTCCGCAATGGAAGACAGGCCATAACCACCGACAGATAAATCGGTGTTGAATCCAACCCCATTGTCAGCAACCGCAAACGTGACCCGGTCATCATCTCCATCGACCGTCACAGTGACCGAGACCTGAGGGCCACCATGTTTGATCGCATTTTGCAGGGCTTCGTTACAACAAAAGTAGACAGCGTTCGCAAGATCTGGAGCGACGGTGTCTACGCCGGTGATGTTCAACTTCACGTCGTGGCCCGCCGGTTCCACGGAACCAAAAGACCCGATCCCTCGGCGAAGGGCATCTGCCAAACGGCCCTCGTCCAGCTCCGGCACCAAGGTTCCGCGAGCTGCGTTAATGAGGCCGAGGCGTGCCTGCCCTAACAGACTTTCGATCGTGTCAACAGTCTGCAACGCTCGGTCGGCATCACTCATCACCCATTTGGCAAGGACGCGGAACTGCATGCTCACGGCCACAAACAGTTGTTGAGCCCCATCGTGCAAGTCTCGTTCTATCGATTGGCGCTTTACATCCGCAGCGTGCACGGTCGTAGTGAGGGATGCGATCGCGTTTGCCGAAGCGTCGGTTACGGTCCGGACGGTAGCGAGAAGTGTTGCGGCGATCAGCAACGCAACTGCTCCTGCGCCTAACGGCACCAAGATGGCGGGTACAACAAATGGCACAACAGGTTCAATCAACGGTGCATTGAGATAGCCGATCACCGTCAACAGGGCCAACGACACCGCTTGGACCAACGCCACCAGATCAAGTCGGCGTTCGTCGAGAATCGGTAGCGCAAACGTTGTCGGAAGGGAAACGATCAGGGCCATCAGCGGAGCCAGTTCCGTTGCTAACGCTGTCGCAAAAACTGCAGAGGTAACGGCGATGAGACACATCGAAGCGATCGCTGCTCCATCAGAACCACGAGACAACAACCGCGCTCCGATTACCGCCCCAATCGAAAAGCAAGCGAACGTGGCAACGACCAACACTGCCGACAACTCGCTCGTCGAGATCATCACGATGATGCTCCCTACTGTGCCGACCAACGCAGCTCGTAATGCCCAGGTGGTAAAGACACGTAGGATTCTGCGGCTGTCAACGGTCGTGTCGTCCGGGAGATCTCGCTGGCACGCATCTCGGATAGCGGTGGGCATGATCGTCGGGATGTTTGCCAGAAACTCCACTACGTTGCCGTCGGCCCTGATCAACGACTCGCCACCAACGGCCGCCATCCGGTCAGTTGGCATCGACGGCAGCACAGTGTTGGGTGAAAGATGAACTCCAGCTAGGCGAACGTAAAGATGAAGGCGATCATCATCCAGTTCTATAACCAGGCTGTTGCGCAAGGATTTAAGAGAGTTGACGGCCATTGCCTCGCCGACAACCAACTCGCGAACCGCCATGTAGACGGCGGACTCCACGTTGCTTGGGAGACGAGTCTTCGGAACCTCAAACCGATCACTGACGCCACAGGTTCCCATCAGTTGGCGCAATGCCTCGTGGAGCCCTGATTGCAGTAGCTCGGGAAACACCCCATGCGAGATTCGACGAAGTGAACGTAGGGCATCTTGGGTTTCGGCCGCAGCAGCATCGGCAATGTTTGCAGCAACCTGTGGTTCGACAGAAAGGTTATTCCGAATTACTTGAAGCTTGTTGAGTAGCACCGTAATGTCCGTTACTGGTGCTGCTTCGAGTGATCGGGCGATGCTGGCTCGTTCGGCCAGCACCGACGTGAGTAGCCTCTGATCGGACGCAGTCAACCGGTCACGGGCAAGTCGTAGTTGTACATGGTGCTGACGATGACCTCGCGGAATGAAGAAGCCGCTGGATAAGGTATGCGCGACTATGAGTACGATTGCGATCGTCCGTGGGGTTCGCTCGGCAAGATCGGTTCCGGCCTGGAAACTCAACGCGGCAATACCGGCAATCAATGGCACCATCACGAAGAAGTACCACCGACGGATCGGCTCGTGAAGGTACGACCCCAGAAAGAGATCCCCGGCAAGAATCAGCATGCCTAACGGGGTTAGCACTGGCACAATCGCGACTAACCCGATCACACCCACTACGTGACCGCCGGCAAGAAAAAGCAGTGCCTGGTGAACGCGACCGGCCCTAATCGCAACCCATGCGATCGCAATGGCAATCACCACCACCCATCGAATCACCCAAATCGCCCAGAACCACTTATACGAGAACCAGACCACGCCAACACCGAGTACAGCCGCTTGCGTGACAAGGTCTTGGAAAAAGTTGCTCCGAATCATGTTCTCGATTCGTGCTTCGTCAAGACGTTGCAGCCGCGGTGCATGGCCCCAATCTTGCGCGGTCGGGGCGTGAGTCGGCCGGGTCATGTGCAGTGAGGGTAGCCGGAGTACTCGGCAGGCGCCCGGCGGCTGCCCTGTTGTACGCTGCCTTTCATGGCGACACGAGTCCTGCTTGCCGACGACAGTTTGCTCATCCGCAGTGGCGTCGAAGGATTACTTGAGGGTGAAGTTGGCGTTGCGTTGGTTGGCACTGCGAGTTCGCTGCCCGAGCTCATCGACCAAGTAGAACGGTTGCAACCCGATCTGGTGATTACCGATGTCCGCATGCCACCAACGCTGAGCGACGAAGGCATTCAAGCAGCAGTGCAACTTCGCGAGAGCTATCCAAACGTTGGCGTCTTGGTGTTGTCGCAGGTCTCTGACCCAACGTTCTTGCGGCGGATACTTGACGGTGGTAGCGGGCGACGCGGTTACCTGCTGAAAGACAATCTCGCCACACCCGGAGAACTGCTCACGGCAATCGAATTGGTGGCAACTGGCGGATCATTCATCGATCCGTCAATGGTCGACCTGTTGATGTCTCAACAATCGCAACGTGCGGCTTCGCCGATCGATCACCTCACTCAACGTGAGCTAGAAATTCTCGCTGCGATTGCGACCGGGAGGTCCAACCAGGCGATCGGCGACGGGCTCTTTGTCAGTCATCGCGCCGTAGAGAAACACATCAACTCGATCTTTGCGAAATTGGGGCTCTTCGATGATCCTGTAATCAACCGCCGGGTGCAGGCAGTGTTGATGTTCTTGCAATCAAATGGGTAAGTCTCCCTGCGGTTACCGGCCAGAAACCCTGTATTGAATCCAATGTGGTGCTGGCACCACTGCGTGATCTCCACCCCTCGTGTGAGGCTGGGGTGGTGACAAGCGATGACACCCAACCGGGCTTTGCATCGACGCGTCAACAAATCAGTCGACAGCCGTTTCGACTGCTCGTCGTGGACGACCACGCAGCGTATCGGTCAGCGGTGTCCGAGTGCTTTTTGATTCACGACCGCGTGGCCAGCGTTGACCAAGCTGACTCAGTTCGTGACGGGCTAGATGCCATGGAACGCTCGGCGGCGGAACACGCGCAGCCCGACCTGGTGGTGATAGATGTTCGCATGCCGACCACTAATGGCATTGACGGCGCTCTCGAAATTCTCGGCCGATACCCATCGGTTCGGGTCGTGTTGTGTTCCACCAGCGGAGCGAACGAACTTCCCGAACTGAGTTCGATCCCATTTGAGTCAGGTCGAGTCATCTTCGTTGAAAAAAGCGATCTTGACCCGGACGTCATTATGAAGTGGTTGATCGACTCCAACCCACCTCACGTTGACGTGATAGATCTTTCCGATCCAGAGGAAGCAGATGGGTTGCCCTGAGAGTTCGACTGCGCAAGTCAGCTGGCGGCAAGGTTGGCTGTCACTTCGGCGGCTGAACGCATACCAAGCAACACCGACGAAACGGCGCTATGGGTGAACGGGAATCGAATTGCTTCCGCAATGAGTGTCGATCCTTGCGAACGCGCTTCAAGGTCCAATGCCCTGGCCCGGGCGACCAACGCGGGATCGGCAGCCGCGTAATCAAACATCGGGGTACTCTCGGGCGATGCCAGCAACCCGGAATTGAATACCCCACCAACGATGACCTGGATGGATCGATCTGCACACGTATCAAGTAGTGGCTCTCCGGTGCGGTCCAGCAGCGTCCAGCGGCCAGCCAACAAGATCAAATCCAGGTCAACTCGATCAACAAACCGGCTGAGCATCTCGAACTGATTCATTCCGCATCCGACAGCACCGATGACACCCTGGTCACGTAGTTCGATCAGCATCGGAAACGCTTCGGTCAGTGCCTGATGTTCGTGATGGTCGGGGTCGTGCACATGCACGATGTCGAGTCGATCAACACCGAGACGCTGACAGCTGGCTTCAATGGAGCGCTGTACGCCGTCTCGGGACAAATCCCACCGGTAGCGATTGGTGTGAGGTAGCTCTACAAACGCCGTGTTCCGCTCGGGTCCGTGCTCATCGACGATGCGGCCGACCTTGGTG